>CADAXZ010000046.1 GCA_902791965.1 Candidatus Proelusimicrobium bovinum
TTAAAAGACAAAATATAAATTTTCTATTATCTTTATCACTTTTTAAAAATTTAACATTTTATGCTATGTATAAAAAATATTATAATAATTTTATTTCATGTTCATTTAATAAAGGAACAAAAATTTGTAATATATATAAAGAAATTAATAGTATTTTATTTATTAGAGAAGGTGATTTTGATATTTCTATTAAAATGTCTTTTACAGAAATAATTGAATTATTAAAATATTATTTAAATCAAATTGATGATTATAAAAAAATAATTCATATAAAACAATTTTTAAATTTAGAACATTTACAAACTTTAGCTGAATTATTTCATCTATCTCCGGAGGAACATAAATTAATTAATTTCTTAATAATAGCACCTAAAAACAATCTTTTACACCGCACATTGCAACGTTTTATTACCAACTATATGGAAAAAAAAGATTTATTGGAAACTATAGCAGAAATTCCTTGTGGCACTATTTCTTCATTATTAAAATCTGACGGAACTTTAAGACGTTTGGGCATTTTAAAACCCTATGGATATAGGGGAGAGATTTTACCCAGTTTATGGGTTGAAGAATTAGTAAATAATACCTATAAAAACCAAACCGCACTTCACAAGGCAATTTTAGGCAATAGTCTTGTTTTATCACCAGCATTAGAAAGAAAAGATTTCTCTTATGTGGAAGGGACGGATTTAGCTCTAAAGCTTATTAAACATGCTAAAAATACTAAAGGTTTTAATATATTGCTTTACGGATCACCCGGTACAGGCAAAACAAGTTTTGCTAAATTATTGGCACAATCGGCTAAATTATCATTATATCCCGTGGGTGTATCTAAACAAGGGGGAGATGAAAAGAACTACCGTCTGCAGGAGTTTTACAGAAAACAATTCTTACTTGAAAATATAAAAAACACTTGCTTATTGTTTGATGAGGGAGAGGATATGTTTTCCAGTATGCAAACGCGTACTAATAAGGTAGAAATTAATAATTTACTTGAAACTAATAAAATCCCAGTAATTTGGACAACAAACAGAATTGAATATATGGACCCTGCTTTTATCAGGCGCTTTACACTGGCAATATATTTTAATAAACCTCCAGTGGAAGTACGCCAAAAAATTTGGCATAAGTGCTTAACTGAAAATAAAATTATCTGTGATAAAAAAGATACCCTTATTCTTGCCAAAAAATATGAGGTACAACCCTCTATGATTGCCGGTGCAGCACATGCGGCCCGTATGGTAAAAGGCGGCTTAGACACCGTTAAAGAGCATTTATCTTTTATGACTCAAGCCATGTGCGGGGGATATAAAAAACCGCAGGAAGTAAAAATAGAGCAAAAATTTTATCCGGCACTTATCCATGCTGATATGGACTTAAATTGCTTAACCGGACAATTAAAAAGATTAGGACGGAGTAATTTTTCTCTTTGTTTATACGGAGCCAGCGGAACAGGTAAATCGGCCTATGCACGGTACTTGGCGGAAGAATTGGGCTTTGATATCTGCCAGCACAGAGCATCTGATTTAATAAGTATGTATGTTGGAAAAACAGAAAAAAATATTGCCCAGGCATTTGCACAGGCAAAAGAAAATAAATCCTTATTGATTTTTGATGAAGCAGATAGTTTCCTGCGCGATCGTTCTACAGCTATGCGCTCTTGGGAAATTTCCAGCGTTAACGAAATGCTAACCTGGATGGAAAGCCACCCGTATCCGTTCATTTGTACCACGAATCTAATGGATACATTAGACCCTGCCAGTTTGCGTCGTTTTAGTTTTAAAGTCAAATACGACTTTTTGACAACTCAACAGGTAAAAGAAGCGTTTTCTTACTTTTTCGGGTTAGAAATTGCATCGGCAGATGTTATGGTATTAGATAAATTAACACCCGGAGATTTTGCTGTTGTTAAAAATAAAGCCGAAATTTTAGGTAAAGATAAACAATTTAATGCACTCAAAGAAATGTTGATAACAGAGCAAAAACTTAAAAATAAAACAAATATAAATGGAATAGGTTTTCGTGTAAATTAAAAGATAAAATATGATAACAAAAAAATTTTATTACACTACAAAAAACAACTTTGCTTATATGTGAGCAACTTATATTTGATATAGACCCAAAAACTAAAGAAATTACTTTATATTAAAACAGAAAGAAAAAGGAAATATTATGAAACATTATAAATTTTTAAGAAAATGGAAACGCAGTAAGGAAGATGAAAATGTTCAGTTGGAAGCCCTTTTTGATGCTTTGTATATGCAAGGCAAAGTAAACGAAGATGATTTATATATTCGTTTACACAGTAAGATTTCTAAAAAATTGGGGTATATTTATCCTAAACGAGATGCCGCTTGGAGATTTTTGCGCTATAATAGTGAATATGAAGGAAGTACATTTTGGGATAAATTAAATTGTTATAATAATAGTCCGCTTGATTTAATTACGGGAATTTACGAGCGTACTGTTAAAGCTGCCGAACACGGGGATGAAGGAACTGCAACTTATCTATGTACGGGCGCGCCTGCCGTAAACGGCACAATAGTTTGTATGGGTAAAATGGAAAACGGGCAATATATAACCAATCCGGCAGAGGGGGCACCGCGTGAATTTATAAAAACTTTAAATCCCGGGGATATTACCTGTTTTTTAGGCAAGTACTCTAAATGGCTTAAAGACCCGCTTTTGATGTTGGGAATATGGCGTACTTATGCAAAAAACGATTACGGCCCTTGGATGATATGCTTATGCCACCATTTAGGTACAGGCCAAAGAAAAGATTTTTATGAATACGGCTTTGATGCTGCTTATAACGCAATTGATTACACAGGTACAGAATTTTAAAGTAAACTGATTAACTATTTATGAAATATTTTGTTTTTATTTTTTTATTATATTTGTGTGGTTGTGCTACTTTAAAAACACCACCGGAATATCAATATAAAGAAATAGCAACTCCGTCTTTTAGTATTGCTGCTTGGGTAAAAGAAAGCAATAAAACAGAGCTTTTCCATATATACATAGAAGGCGACGGACGCGCTTTTACCAAAAGCGGATATCCTTCAAATAATCCTACGCCTCATAGCGTTCTTATGCGTGAAATGGCATTTAGGGATAAAGCCCCCAATGTCGCTTATTTAGCCCGCTCCTGTCAGTTCGTTAAAGATGATATTTGCACGCAAAAAGATTGGACTACAGAACGCTTTTCTGCAAGTGCAGTTGATAGTATTGCCGCGGCTGTAAAGCAAATAACGGGGAAAAGGCCTGTGGAATTGTACGGTTATTCCGGTGGGGCGCTTATCAGCGGGCTTATTATAGAAAATTATCCGCAAATTAAAGTACAAAAATGGATAACTTACGCAGGTTTGTTAAATCATAAATCATGGGCTGAGAAGCAAAATTTAGCACCTTTAAGCGGCTCTATGGATTTGGAAAAACTGCCTGATGTTCCACAAATACACTATGTAGGGGGGAAAGATAAGGTTATTCCTCCTGAATTAAGCAAACAGTGGACCGGTAATAAAAACTTAATTATCCTGCCGAAATCCACCCACAACGGGCCGTTTCCCCAAAATAAATAATAACACCCCTTTACTGTTTTATGAAAAGTCTTGCCTGATATATTTATTTTTTGTTAAGCAGCCAATAAGTTATTACCTTTTATTTGCTTTTAGAGATTACTTTCTCATACAAAAAAGGGCGTGACTGGAAGTTTCTACAAAACATTCCGTATCGCCTAAGTCGTAACGGGAAATAGATGCCCCTGCATATTGTGTAATAACTTTAACCTGTTCAATTTTAATTTGCATTTGCGCCGTGCCATAGCCCAAAGCCGCAAACATCAATAAACCTAAAGTTAAATAAAGTTTCTTCATTTCACGCTCCTTAAATATCAGATTTTTACTGCTTACAAAAAGTATATCAAACTATTGCGACAAGGTGTTGTCGTAGTAAAACGCTATACTATCCTTATATCTATGTGGAGAAAGATATATGAGCGAAATTATTTACCTTGCCAAACCTAATAAAGATATAGAAACAACTTATGCGGGATATACAAAATTTTATGAAGTTTTTTCCGCACAATTACAGCACTTTCACGAAGTCCGCCCCTTGGATTTACCGGATATTTGGGTTCGCGACTTTTTGCCCGTGCAAAATGTTAAAACAGGGCAGTTATACCAAACCTTTTTTGACCCGCGCTATGCCAATTACACGCCAAAATTTACGGCGCAGATACGGCAGGCGGTAAAGTATTACTTCCCACAGGCAAAACCTTGCAATGTGCGCATAGACGGTGGAAATATAGTCATTTCGCCTGATAAAAAATCCGCCTTTTGTATGGAAAAATAGACTATATTTAAAAAATCGGACTTTGCCCAAAAGATCTATGCAGAACATGAACTTAAACAGGCTTTAGGTGTGGAAGAAATCCTTTGGATACCGCACCAACAGGGGGATAAAATAGGGCATATAGACGGATACTTCCAATTTTTAGGGGATAATTTAATGGAAGGAGCAGTAGAACTGTACGGCGGTATAACTACCGGAAGTTTATTAGATTATAATGGTACGGATATCTTGTATCAGTATTGCAAGGGAAAAGGGTTATTACAATATGAACATTATTTACCCGAAAAAGTTTCTTCCTATATCGTGTATTTAATTTGTAAACCTGCTGAGGAAGATTATTCAGACGCAAGCGGTCTTTATGTAAACTTTTTAGAAACTTCCAAAGCGGTTTTTGTGCCGCAATTTGGCTTATCCGAAGATAAAAAGGCCATTGATATTATGGAAAAGTTTACCTCTAAACCTGTAATACCGATAGATTGCCGCCAAATAGCAAAATATGGCGGTGGGGTGCATTGCTTAACAAGAGAATATATATAGACTAAGCGGTATTTTTTTAAATAAACTGGGATTACTATTCTACGGCATTTTATTACATTAGATACATATTTTAACATTGACAAATAGGATAATGTTCTAAATACTAATAAGAGAGGCATACTCTTATGATTATGTCTACTATTAAACAGAGAAGTTTTATGAAAAAAATATTTACTTTACTTTTATTAGTGATGTTAACTATAACCGGTTGTGTAATGATTGAAAATGACTTTCCTAATATTATGAATGATGAAGATATTAGTTTATATCAAAATTATGAAAATTTCAGGTTTAAATCTCTAAACGGAAATGAAGATTTGGAAGTTTCCAGAACTTTCAATGATGATAACACCATATCTATTGAAACTTCAAAGTCTAAAAATAAATATTTAGCCGTGGCAGTATATAAGAAAGATTGCGAAGTCTGTAAAATACAAGCATCTTGGCTTAATAAATTGGCTAAAGAAGTACCCTCGGCATTATACGGTATGGATTATATCATTATTTTTACGGATATATTTGAAGATACTTATAATAAAGATGTAGAGTGGATGAGGGATTTATCTAATGTAGAGGCATATACAAATATAGCAACAGCATGTTCCGGCGGGGCATGCCAAAATGTATTCACTCCGCATATAGGAGAACCTTTTGTAGGCGGACTTTATTTGTTAAAGAAGGATAATATAATAAGACATAACATTATTAAGTGGGATACTACTACCGACCCTCAAGAACAATATGATGCAACAGTATTGAAGATAGCGGATTTCTTGGGATTGAAAGAAATAAATTTTGATGCGTCAGTAAGGCCTTGGGAAAATACTGATGTAGGAATATAAACGGATTAAGATAAAAAGCACCCTATGTTTAAGCATAGGGTGTTTTTTTTGTCTTTAATGACCAACAAATAAGTATTTTTTAAACTGATATGACATATATATATGTATTCATTTACGATATATATGCCTTTTTGGTAGTGTATAGATATAATCCATAAAAAGGATAAATTATATGATAAAAAAGATAATTGCAATATTTTTAGTATTTATATTAACGGCAGGTACAACACCTGCTTATGAAGTCGTACCCGTGGCAGGGGATAATTACTCCTATCTGTTTAATATTTATGGGCAAGATGAATCTTTAGGTATAGAAGTAGGGGATAAACCCCTTATAGGTGTTTTTAATATTTTAAATAATTACCGCTTGCCGCTTTATATGTCTGGGAAGGCATGGGCATCCATAATAAACTCAACAGCAACTGACCCTGCAACATATTCAATTATATCTGAAAATGAATATAATGCCGCTGCAGCCAGTTCTTATACCCAAGTAGCGGAAAGCCCCTACCGTGTAATAATGGTAAATGCTAGAATTAACGGGCTTACACCAATAGGCGAACCTGATGATGATTTTCCTACCGATGGTATTATTTTTGTAGGTTTGGGTATTGATGAGGAGTATCCGGGTTGGGCGCCTTTTACCGGTTATCATGCATTAAACCACAGTGATATTTCAGATTTCAATTCCGTTATGATGCACGAATTTATGCATTCGTTAGGTGTAACTTCCGGCGTAGGGCAGATAAGCGAAGATTCTCCATATTATTTTTCGGAAGACGGAGAGCCGTTAACAATCTTTGATAAAAATTTACGTATTTATCAGGGCGACCCTTCCGATCCGTTTGATCTTGATGACGAAATTATTCCGCAGGAAGGTATGACAGTAGGCGAAGACGAAGAATTTGATGTATTTAACTATTCTCCGTATTTTGTAGGGGAAAATACTATAAAAGTACTTGGCGGTGATGATGATTATGACGACGCAAGGCAAGCTATTATTGATAACGGAGGTTTTACCAATTATTCTTCCTATTATAGTAAGGATGAATACCCTCAGGTGTATGGTTTGCCTATTCATCCTGCTGACAGTGACGACGAAATAGATCTTTCCCATTTGGAACTTCATAATAGTTATATGTCCCACCAAATGTACCGCAATTGGTTAATACCTATGGAAGCTGAACTTGCGGTGTTAAAAGATGTCGGCTATGATATAGATTTACGTAAACATTTTGGCCAGTCTTACTATTTAAATGACATTGATGATACTTATACACAAGGTTTCTCCGATTGGGACGGCAGTTCTTATACAGGTACGCCTTCCCAAACAGTACAAGCCGTAGGTATTCATATTTACGGTAATGATAACACTATTACGCAGGCATCTGATATTTTAACCGGTGGAGAAGGTTCTTTCGGTGTGCGTATAGACGGCAAAGACAATGAATATATTTTAAAAAGCGGTCATTTAATACAATCTAACGGTAAAGAAAATCTCGGCTTGGCTGTAACATGGGGCAGCGGACACAGTTTAACTGTTGAGTCTGGTTCATCAATTACGGCAGCCGCAGAGGATGGTATTGCCGCAAGTTTTGACTTCGGTGCAAACCTTTTTGGTCTGCATAATACGCCAAAAGGTTCATATATCAATTACAATTCAAATCTTGATATGGATGTTCCTCCGGATGATGATAACACCACAGCCTTGGTAAGTAAATTTGATGTAGCTGGCAATTTAACAGGGGGCAAAGCGGCAATTTATATTTCCGATAATGCTCATGTAGAAAATATAAATTTATTAGACGGTGCTTCAATTAACGGAGATATTATATCCAAATGGAATTCCGTATCAAGCGGACCTGATGAAGCCCATGTTCAAATATATAACGGATCTTCTTGGCAAGAAGTTGACCCGGAAGATATAGCACAAATTTATTTTACAAACATAAATGTTAATGCGGGCGATAGCGTATCCGTCAACGGTGTTATTGATGGCAGTAATGATGTTTTCAACACTTTAAAAATGAATAACGCAGGCGATTTGACTGTAAATGGTGATACGATAAATGTTTATTCCTTGGGAAATACAGGATCATTAACGCTCGCAAAAGCCGATTTGAATACCCAAACGGGGGAAATAAACGGCAACGGTACTATTTATATAACACAGGAATTAAATTTAGGGGAAGATATGGACACTGTTGAAAATACAATTTCTTTATCTTCCGGTGCTTTGTTATCTACCTTAAACAATAAGACACAAAACATAGAATTTGATACCTTAAAATCCTATGGTGGTAAAATATCCTTTGATTTAGGCGATACTTTTGATATACAAAATGATGATGTTGCCGATGCGGCATCTCTTCATCAGATTAAAGTAGCGCAAGAAAATGTTGATTTGCTTGCAAATGATTCTTATACATTGTTTGATTCCGAAACTTTGGATTTCGGCACTTCTTCCGCAAATGTTTACTATAACGGAAACCGTTATACCTTTACGCAAGATACTTTAGACCCGCAAAAGTTATCTATTTCTGCTTTTGCCGGAGGTGCGGAATTGGGCAATGCGGCAGCAGATGCAACAGCCGCCAACTTTATCGTAACTGACGGTGTATTAACCCAAGATGCGGGTACGGTATATGGAGATATGTTTGAAATTAGCGGTAATGATATAGATGTAAACGGACATAACGGCTTGGTAATTGATGAAGCCAACAATGCTATTGCTACTGTATTATATATCGGTATCAGCGGTGCTGCCGACAGTGATTTAACTGTTCAAAACGGCGGGAACTTGTTGGTAGATGCTTCTCAAAAAGGTTTAACGCTCGGGCAAACAGGGGAAACTGCACTTACCTTATCTAATGCCGAAGTTGCGTTAGATAGCAATACAAACCATATTATTGTATCAGGTGGCATACAAGGTACAAATAATGCTACTGATATAATTCATGTTCTCGGCAGGGCTGTTCAATTTGATAATGTAAGTAATGCAACACTGCGTATGAGTGCACAACACTCTTACATAACAAATAATACCGCAAATACTGTTTTTGAACTTCAAGACGGTAAATTACATGTAGCTAATGATTATTATTTATCGGCCTCTGCCAATAACGAAATAGTTGCACAAGGCGGAGAAATTGATTTAATCAACGGTCAGGCTACTGATATTAACCTGGCTAAAATGACTTTACAAAATGACTTAAATGCCGATATAGATGTTGACTTAAATACAATGACGGCAGATAGATTTGTATTCCAAAACAGTGCTGATTTGGATGCCCAATCCCGTCTGCTTAATATTACGGGTGTACAGTTTATAGCCCCTCACAGCAACTTAACAAATGAATCTTATATTATTCCGTTTGTCAGTGCGGATTTCCATAACGAAAACTTATTGGGCGGTGTTCAACTTAATCTGCAGCCTTACACACTGCAAACATCTATTTTCCGTTATAATATATCCTTTGAGCAAAACGATACCTATGCCGGCTTACTCGTAGCGCGCGGTTCTTCCAACGATTATAAGAGTTATAATCCTGAAGTTCTTACAACATCCGTTGCCGCACAAGCAAGCAGTTATTTAGGACAACTCAATACAAACCAACAGATATTTACCCGTATGAATATGGACTTGCCTGACAGTTTGCAAGCACCTGCACCTAAAGCGGAAAAATCTATGGCGGCAGGGGAAGGCTTTTACGGTAAATTGCCCGAAAAGAACGTGCCAATATATGGGTAAGCCCTTATGCAAACTATGGTAAAGTTCCGCTTAAAAACGGGCCGGAAATAACTAACAGGCTTTACGGAACTGCCGCAGGGATAGATTCCGCCCTGTATGACATCGGCAATGATTGGGGCGGTGTAGCAGGCCTTTATATGGCTTACAACGGATCTCATCAAACTTATGATGAAGTTTCCATATATCAAAACGGCGGCAGTTTAGGTGTATCCGGTATGGCTTATAAGAATAATTTTTATACCGGCGCTTTATTAAACGGAGGTATCGCTTACGGTAAATCAGAAACCGGTGTTAAACGGGATGACTGGACCGTATTTAACGGTGCTTTGGCGGCTAAAGCCGGATATAATTGGGAGTTAGGTTCACGCTGGCAATGGAAACTCCAGCCGGAATTGTTAGCGGCTTATACTTTGGTTTATACTCCTGCATATACCAATTCTTCCAATGTAAGGATTAAGACCGACCCTATGAATGCTCTGACAATTCAGCCGCAGTTGCGTTTATCTGCGGACTTGCAGAAATGGGGGCAGCCTTATGCGGAAGTTGCTTTTGTAGGCAATTTTATGGATAAGACTAAATATAAAGCCGATAA
>CADAXZ010000047.1 GCA_902791965.1 Candidatus Proelusimicrobium bovinum
TTCAGATACTAAATTAACTATCTGTTCAGTTACTGTTGCCTCGTCAAGTTTAACGGGGGCAGGTGCGGCAACAGGTGCAGAAGCAACTGCCGCAGGGGCAGTTTCCGGAGCAGGTGTATTTTGATGTGCTGCTACGGCTTTATCAACAAAAGCCTGTGATGCTTCCATTACCAAAGCAGGTTTTTTACCGGCCTGATAGTTATCTTTAATCCTTAAAGTATTATTTACGACTTCAAGGACAGGGCTGTCCTGATTAGAAATTTCCTTAAGCCAATTTTTATATTTTGCTTCGTCTGACACTCTGGGTTCTCCGTTATTCCAGACTTTTTCCTGCAAAGTCATAGACAGTTGCGAACCAAAGCCCGCCGCCAATCTTAAAGCATATTTAAAATTATAATGCCCGCCTTTACTTAAAGTTATACCTGCAAGTTCCGGATCGGGTTCTTTATAGTTGGCAATAGGCGGAACATTACCCGTATTTAAAGAATGTACTGCTATTACATCTTCCAAACCCGCTCCCATTGAATGGCCCGTAAAACCTTTTACATTGCTGACTATTACCTTTTGTACATCTTCTTTAAAAGTCTGCTTAAGGGCAAAGACTTCCGCACTTGCACTGCCGCCCCTTGCAGGGGTATAAGTCTCGTGCGAAATAAAGACCATTTCATTAGCCATATCGTGGCGGTTAAGCCCGTATTTCTTTTCCACTTTACCTACCATTCTATCCATAACTTCCGCTACATGGTTGACATCTAATCTGGTCGGATGGAAAGCGCTGTTGGTAATTTCGGTAGCCAAAAGCCTTGTTAAAGGTGTCATACCGCGCTTGCGGATTTCATCTTCGGCTTCTACGACAAGGCCGGCCGCACCCATACCTACAATCATACCGTTTCTTCTTCTGTCAAAAGGCAGGGCTGCTTTAGCGACATCACCTTCGCGGCTGACTGCGCCGGAAGCCAAAAAGCCTGCAAAAATCCATTCCTGTATTACGCTGTTTGTTACATCATCAGCGGCAATTATGATAACTCTCTTTGCTCTGCCTACTTTTATCCAATCTTCCGCTACGCAGATAGCCTGTGCAGTTGAAGCACAAGCACCGCTTAAATGGGTGGCTGGGCCTCTTGCTCTTATCCATTGGCAAAAATGGCTGTGCGCAATAGGTATGGCTTTGCGCAAGAAATCCTGTGAAAATACTCTGGGGGTATGCTTTTCATAATCGGCAAAATTTTCTTCAAACCATACTTTGATTTCTGCTTTAAGCGCTTCATCTTGTATAGTTGAAATTAAATGCTCATAAAAAGCCTTTACCTGTTTTTTGGTCTTGCCGATTAAGGCATCCGCTACTTTGGTGGAAACCTCAAAAGACCAGGAATTTGCCGTCGGGAAAGCAGAGGTAAATATTACACCTGTATCATCAATCATATTCTGCGGCAAACCCCACCTGTCGGGCAAATAAGTACCGGTAGTGGTAGGTTTATAATAAAGCACTAAAGGGATACCGGCATCTTTCAAAGCCAAAATACCTGCGGCTATTGCCAAAGTAAAACTCGGGTCCATTGATTTTACCCATTTGGCAGGCACGCCGAATTCCTTTTCCAAATCAAATTCTCCCCTCTTAGAGCATAATTTTACGGATTGGGAAACATCAGTTAATTTTTCAATTCTGTGGTTGCCGACGCTTGATTTGACAACATATTCAATATTTTTGTCTATTTGTTTTTCCTGCTCTTCCAAAGAAATCTTCTCAATAAAATTTTTACCTTGCAGGATTTCATCTATATTGCCTTCTCTGAAAACTTTCTGCCAACTGCCCGGGGTGCCGGCCGCAATACCGCTGATTGCAACTTTTATATCACAAGGATTTGACTCTCCCTGTTTTGCGGCGCAGGTTTTAACAGTTGTTTGCGGTATATCCAAAGAAGCCACTTTTCCGCCTGCGGCCTTTACAAAAGCAGGGTTAAATAAATTATCTTCCTTTTCTATATCGGTTTTGCTCCAGTCAATCCAAATACCGGCCGCGACAAGGTTTGCCATAAGGTCGTTAAATTCCATAATGCCGCCGCGTTTGGGGTGGTTGGAAGAAAGTACCCTTACATCTTTTTTATCTGCAAGAGTGCTTGTTACAAAGGCACTTAATACGCGTTTAGGGCCGACTTCAACAAACAATCTTACTCCCCTTTCGTAAGCAAGTTCCACCTGTTTAATCCATTCCACGGAACTCATAATCTGTTCCACCATAATATCTTTTATGGCTTCCGGATTATTCGGATAGAAATCCGCAGACACATTTGAGGTTATAGGTATTTGAGGGGCTTTAATTTCAAGGCCGTTTAAGAAATCCCTGTAAATAGCAGCCGCAGGATGTATAATCTTGGAGTGAAAAGCGTGCGATACAGGCACTTCCACCGATTGTATCCCCATAGAAGTAAATAAAGCAATAGCATCTTCAACAGGTTTGCTTTCACCGGCGATTACCGTTTGGGTAGGACAGTTTTTATTTGCAACAGCAACATAACCGGAAATCTTTTTAAGTTCGGGTTCTATCTTTTCAACAGGGCCGGCAATAGCAGCCATTTTACCGCAATCAGGTACTTTAATATTTGCCATAGCCGTACCGCGGGTAGTTACAGCACGGATAGCGTCTGAAAAACTCATTACGCCCGCCGCTACGCAAGCACCGTATTCGCCCAAACTGTGCCCCATAGTTACATCCGGCTTAATACCGAATTGGTATAAAAGCCTCATCATAGCAATACTTGCCGTCAAAATTGCAGGCTGGGTAATTTGGGTTTGTTTTATACCTTCTTCGCGCTTTTTATATTCTTCTTTGCTTTCGCCTTCTTTGCTCCAAATAATTTCCGTCAAAGTAGTGCCTGCGGTTTTTTTCAAAATGGCATCTGCTTCGTCAAAAGTATCTTTTACCACTTTATATTTACTGGCCAAATCTTTCATCATATCAACATACTGGGAACCCTGGCCCGGGAACATAAAGCATACTTTAGGCTTTTCGCTATGGT
Organism: Candidatus Proelusimicrobium bovinum; assembly: GCA_902791965.1. Taxonomy (GTDB): domain Bacteria; phylum Elusimicrobiota; class Elusimicrobia; order Elusimicrobiales; family Elusimicrobiaceae; genus Proelusimicrobium; species Proelusimicrobium bovinum. Next base: position 3,018 of record CADAXZ010000047.1, read on the forward strand.
CATAAAAAGGATAAATACCCCTTATTTTAAGGTGCAGAGATTGCTCTTTCCAAACTTCGCAAGAGGAAGCCGTCTTAATAAAAAATTCTATTTTTTCTTTAAGTTTTTCAGTGGATTCCGCATTAATGCTTACCGCAAATTGTTTATGGTGTGCCGTATGGTTTTTATAGGCCGCCTTTACCAAATAAAGAGGGTCATTTTTTATGCTGAAAAGTTCTTTACTGAGTTCTTTAAATAATTCTTCTTTACTGTCGCCTGAAAATACCAACATATCGCCCTGAAGTTTTTCCATAGGGACTAACAGTTTGTATTGTGATGCTAAATTCGCGCTTTGTTGCATTGTTTGCTTCTCCTGATTTATTGAAATTTCCTGTTGGGTATTGGCCGTTTTTGTTTCTGTATTTTCTTGTGTATCAACGGCTTTGGCTTTGCTTAAGCCCGGATGATATTCTTCCGCGGCAAGGTGGAAATTAGTTCCGCCGAAGCCGAAGGAAGACACATTTGCCCTTCTTATTTTGTCTGTATTCCACTCTCGGGCCTGTGTTATAACTTTAAACGGGCTGGAAGCCCAATCCACAATAGGGTTTGGTGTGATAAAATTGATTGAAGGCGGTAATACCTTATTATATAAGGCAAGCATTGTTTTTATTACAGAGGCTATACCTGCCGCTGCTTTTGCGTGCCCTATTTGTGATTTTACTGAGCCTAAACCGATAGAGCCGGCAGGCGCATAAGGTTTAAAAACCTCATCTAAAGCGGAAAGTTCAGTAGCATCTCCCACTTTAGTAGCCGTACCGTGCGCTTCCATAAGGCCGACATCTGCAGGGGTATAATCAAGTTGTGCAAAAGTATTTTCTATGGCTCTTTTTTGGCCTTTTGGATTAGGGGCTGTTATGCCTTTGCCTTTACCGTCGCTGGCAGCACCTATTGCCCTGATTACACCGTAAATTTTATCGCCGTCGCGTTCTGCATCGCTTAACCTTTTAAGTATAACTATGCCTGCCCCTTCTGCCATAACAAAACCGTTTGCACGGGCATCAAAAGCAAAAGAACCATCAGCAGATAATGCACCGATTTTGCAGAATTTGATAAAAGAAGCCGGCGACATCATTTGGTCAACGCCGCCGCAAACAGCCATATCATAATTGCCTATTCTTAAACCGTTTACGGCTTGGTCTAAAGCCGCTATGGAACTTGCACAGGCAGCATCTATTGAAAAACTTGTTCCGTTAAGATTAAAAATATTTGCTACGCGCCCCGCTATTACATTGGGCAGTTCGCCCGGCATTGTATCTTCCGTAATCGGCAGGAATTTTTTGTTTACGCTGTTTTCAACATCACCGATAATGGCTTCCTGCTGGGCAGGAGATAAAGCCGCAAAATTAGCCGAATGCTTAAGCATATCATAATAAAATGCTTTATAGATACGGACATTGCTGTATTCGTTCTTCATACCTCCTACGGCATTAGCAATAATAACAGCAGTGCGTGTACGGTCAAAATCTTTTTTATCATAGCCGGAGTCTTCCAAAGCCATTGAAACAGTTTCCAAAGCTAATTTCTGTATATTATCCATCTGTTCGGCTACGCGCGGCGGTATTCTGTATTTTAAAGAATTGAATTTAAAGCCTGTAATAAAACCGCCGATTTTTGAGTAAGTCTTATCCGGTACGGAGCGGTCCTCATCATAGAAAAGACGGTAATCCCAATGGTCTTTAGGGACTTCTATAATAGAATTTTTACCTTCTGTAATATTTTTCCAAAACTCATCTTTATTAAGAGCACCCGGCATTATTGCGCCGATACCAATAACTGCAATAGGCTCTAAATTATTTTTAGCCATAGATAAAAGACTCCTGATAGAAATTTTCGGATTGATAAGAAACTGTTAGAGCAAAAAGATTTTGCTGCTGTGTATAATTATTCATATAATAATGATATTAAATTATTTCAATCTTATCAACTTTAGCGGGATTTTAAAGCAGCATAAGAACAGATAAAAGTAAAGCACTTAAATATTTCAATTTGCCGCTTGTAAATATATCCCGTTTATGTTATAATTACTAAGGTATGAGCGATTGCATCTTTTGCAAAATAGCAAACGGGGAAATACAATCCCAGATAATTTATCAGGATGAAGATGTTGTGGCGTTTAAAGACTTAAATCCGCAAGCGCCTTCCCATATACTTATTATACCTGTTAAACATATAGAAAATCTTGCCGCAGCACAAGAGCAAGATGCTTTATTATTGGGTAAAATACAACTCGCCGCTGCTAAAATAGCAAAGCAATTAGGCTTAAAAGATTTCCGTTTAGTTGCCAATAACGGCAAAGGGGCGGGCCAAAGCGTATTCCACCTGCATTATCACTTAATGGGCGGAAGGCGTTTTTTGTGGCCTGCGGGATAAATTTTTATTTTTAGTGTCTTATCAGATAAGGTGGTGAAACTTAAATGGTGTTTGTAAAAGTCCGCGATGCGGAACATCTTGAAGAAGCGCTTAAACGCTTTAAAAGAGAATGCGAGAAAAACGGTATCCTTAAAGAAATCAAAAGAAGGGAAACCTATACTCCGCCCAGCGTAAGAAGAAAACTCAAATCTCAGGAAGCACAACGCAGAATGAGACGCACTAAAAGAAAACGCTTTTAGTTTTTCAGTTTAAAATCAAAGCACAATAGTCCGCCAAGCAAGCGGGCTATTGTGTCTATATGTTTTTATGGAACAGGCCAAAATAGAGCAAATTAAGGAAAACTTAGACATAGTTCAATTAGTAAGTGAATATGTCCCTAATTTAAGGAAAGCCGGGCGTATTTATAAAGCCTGCTGTCCTTTTCATCAGGAAAAGACTCCTTCTTTTACCGTCAGTTCGGAAAAGGGCCTGTTTTATTGTTTCGGATGCCAAAGCGGCGGTGATATTTTTGATTTTCTGATGAGAATTGAAAACCTTACCTTTAACGAAGCCCTTAGAAGATTGGCGGAAAGGGCAGGTATACCTTGGCAGGAAGAAATACAAATGACCACGCAGGAAAAAATACGCCTCAATGATTTAAAATTGATGCAGTCCGCCAAAGATTTTTACCACCGCCAACTGCTTGACGAACAAGGTTTACAGGCAATGAAATACCTTGAAAGCAGGAACATCAATAAAGAAACAATAGAAAAATTTCAATTAGGCGTAAGTTTTTTAAGCGGACTTACAAAAACAGCCGTTAAAAACGGATATAAACTTAACACTTTACAAAAATTAGGGTTGGCTTCTACTGCTACGGGAACTGATTATTTTAAAAACAGGCTTATGTTCCCTATCTTCAACCACCGCAACGATTGTGTAGGCTTTGGCGGAAGAACTTTAAATGATGAAATACAACCTAAATATTTAAACTCGCCCGAAACACCTTTATTTTCCAAAAGCAAAGTGCTTTACGGCCTTAATTTTGCAGGGCCGGCCATAAGAAGGGAAGGCCGCGCCGTACTACTTGAAGGGTATATGGATGTAGTAGCCTGTCATCAGGCCGGAGCCGACAACTGCGTAGCGCCGTTAGGCACATCCTTTACCGCTGACCACGCAAAACTTTTAAAAAGATATACAGATACCGTTATAGTCCTTTTTGACCCTGACAGCGCAGGGATAAAGGCATCGCTAAGGGCTGCTATGATACTTATAGAAAATGAAATTTATTTTAAGATAGCATCTTTAAGCGAAGGGCTTGACCCTGACGAGTATATCCATAAATACGGTTTGGATAAGTTTAAACAAGTGTTAAACGAAGCCAAAGATATAGTAAATTTTCGTCTGGACTGCATTTTAAAAGGGGCGCAGAACATATCGCCTAAAGACAGGGCCGATATAACCGCCGAAATTATTGAAATAATAAAAAAGCAGCCGGACCCTATTATAAAAAAAGAATGGGTTATGACAGTAGCAAACAGGCTTGGCATAGAGGCAGAAATAATAATACAGAAAATAAGAAATGCCCCGGCAAAAACAATGCCCAAGGACAAAACAGCGCCGGCCGCGTTGCGTGATAAAACTCCGCAGAGCGAATCCGACCTGATAAAACTGCTGCTTAAATATCCCAGATATATCGAACTGTGTGCGGAACTTAAAGAAGGAAACTTTGAAAATAAAAATATTTGGCTTATACTTAAAGAGATTGAGTCTTTCCGCAAACAAAGGCCTGATATAGAGAGCATAGTCCCCCATATCTGTAAAGATAATGAGGCTCTGGCGAAGTTAGCAATAAAATATTCGCTGTCGCCGCTGCCGGACGGATTACGCCCTCAAAAAGAGATAGAAGCCTGTTTGAAAAATCTAAAAAGAATTTCCTTAATAAAAAGATTTAAACAGGTACAGCAATTATTAGCCGGTTATCCGCCAGGGCAAGTACCGACGGATTTACTAAAAGAACAAATAGAAATACAAAAAAAATTAAAATCTTAAACAGGAGATGAACTCTTAATTCTATGGCACAAGATAATAAAGCATTTAAAGAACTTGTAGATATAGGCAAAGAAAACGGCGGTTTTTTAACTTTGGACGATATAAATAAATCTTTGTCTTCGGCCGCTATGAATACCGATGATATTGACGGCCTTATGGGTACTTTGGATGATTTAGGTATACAAGTTGTTGACGGTAAAAAATATAAAGGCCTTGCTATGGCAGAAAAAGAGGCCTATACGGAAGAATGGAATGCCAATTTGGATATTTCTAACTCTATCCGTATGTATCTTTCTGAAATGGGTAAAGTGCCGCTTCTTACACGCGATGAAGAAATAACCCTTGCAAGAAATATCCGCGAACGCGAAAAAGAGTTAAGAAAAATTGTTTTGGAGTCCCCAATAACAATGAGAGAAATTTGTTCCTGGGAAGAACTTGTCGACCAGGAAGAAATGACCACTAAAGAGTTAATGCCGCGCGGTAAAAGGACTACCCGCGAACTTAACACAATGCGCAAAAAACTTAAAGAAGCCGCAGCGTTTATCGCCAAAAGGGAAAAAGATATTTCCTCTTTAATGAAACAATTACGCGACCCCAAATTAAACGAAAAACTTGCCGGCAAATATACCAGCCAACTGGAAGAAAAACAGAAAGAAGTAGTAGAGCGCATTATAAAATTAAACCTTAACCAAAATAAAATTAAACGCTTAACCAACAGGATTAAAAGTTTGGCCGATAAAATAAATGAACACAAAAACGACATTCAGCGTTTTGATGAATATTTCGGCCCGTATGAACAGGTTGTTAAACTTTACAAACAGTTTGAACAAGGTAAACTTTCTGAAACTTCTTTAATAAAAAAGACTAAAGCAAAAAGTGCGCAAGATTTACAAAGGGCTATAAAAAATATTGATACCGTAAAAGCAAGATATGCAAAATTGCTTTCCACGCTTCCTATGTCCGAACAGGAATTTTTATCCTTAAATGACAGAATAGACTTCTTTGAAAAGATGATTTTACAGGATAAACTGAAACTTATAAGGGCAAATTTAAGACTTGTGGTATCTATCGCAAAAAAACATGTAAACTCCAATTTGGAACTTTCAGACTTAATACAGGAAGGCGGGTTAGGCTTAATGAAAGCAGTGGAAAAATTTGAATATAAAAGAGGTTTTAAATTTTCCACTTACGCAACCTGGTGGATAAGACAATCCATTAACAGGGCTATTGCAGACCAAGCCAACACTATCCGCATTCCGGTACATATGAAGGAACTTGTTTCCAAATTAACCAAAGTAGCCAATAAATTCCGTCAGGAACACGGACGCGAACCTATCTTGGAAGATTATGTAAAGGCTTTAAGGCTTTCAGCCGAAAAAGTTAAAAACATCCTCAAGATTATGCAAGACCCTATTTCCCTTTCAACCCCTATCGGGGAAGATGTAGACTCAAGTTTAGAGGACTTTATTGAAGATAAATCAGGGCCTAATCCGGCTTCTTCCGCTACTGATTTCTTAAGAAAGCAGGAAGTTGCGGAAGTTTTGGCTACCCTGTCTGAAAGGGAAGCAAAAATTATTAAGTTGCGTTTCGGTATAGAATCGGGCTACCCCAGAACATTGGAAGAAGTAGGCAAGATGTTTAATGTTACAAGGGAACGCGTCAGGCAGATTGAAGCAAAAGCAATACGCAAACTGCGCCACCCAAGCAGAACAAGAATGCTTAAAGATTACGACCAAAATTAATATCCAGATATTTGGCTGTAAATTTAAAAACCCCTGCAAAAAACTGCACTCCATAAGTTCAACAAGCAATTAACTTTTTGGGGCACAGTTAAAAAGCAGGGGCTTTATTTAATAAAACTTTTGGACATTAGTCCAAATTTTTGGTGTTGCCAAATTTTTACAAAGGAAGTAAAGATTTATAAGGTGCTTTAAGTTTTTCCCCGCCTTTTAAAAACCCGAGTTCGCAAACGAAAGCACATAAAGCAACTTGCGCACCTAACTTCCTTACTAAATCTATTGCCGCATTGGATGTCCCGCCTGTTGCAAGCAAATCATCTACTATTACAACCTTATCAGACGAGTTTAAAGCATCACAATGCATTTCTATAACGGCACTGCCGTATTCCAAATCAAAAGAAGTTGAAATTGTTTTATAAGGCAGTTTGCCTTTTTTGCGGCAAGGCACAAAACCTATACCCATAGCATAAGCCAAAGCCGCCCCGAAAATAAAACCGCGGGCTTCTATTCCCACTATCTTAGTAATGCCTTTATTGCTGCATTCTTCGGCAAGGCCGTCAATAACTTTTTTAAAAAGTTTGCTGTCCCCCAAAAGAGGCGTTATATCTTTAAATATAATCCCTGGTTTAGGGAAGTCCGGCACATCGCGTAAAGCCTTAATTAAATCAGTATTATCTATCATTTCCTTTTTCCTTTTTTAGCCGTTTTAACAATCTTTTTAGCGGCTGTCTTTTTAATATTATTTTTTTTGTTTTTTGACTTTAATTTTAAATTAT
>CADAXZ010000048.1 GCA_902791965.1 Candidatus Proelusimicrobium bovinum
TATATAAAAGGAAGAGGTAAGGCCCAATGTTTGACATAATCAGGCAAGGAACAGCTATACCCCTTGGATTGATTTTCAATACCGCTTAACGGTGTGTTTGCTTTTTTAGCTTCAATTATGCCTGCGGCTTTACCGTCAATAAAAAGCAGATAATCAGCTTCGGTTTTATCCTCCATAAGAAATTCACGGCAAGTCACCCCAAGGCCTGCAAAACGGTCAAAATCTTTGCGGTCTTGAATAATCCACCCAGCGGCGGTTAGTTTCTCGTCAATGAGTTTACGGGATTCTTCTTCCGGTGTCATTTATGTTATTATACTAATTTTAATATAAACATATAATGAAATAACTATCTCTTGATGAATAAGATACAAACATTGCAATATTAAGGTTCTTATCAAATAAATCTTTATAAAAAGATTAACAAGATTTCCTAAAATGCCCTTATCGGCAAAATATAGTTATTTATCTACAATATATAATTTGATTTGTTGCCGATAATCCAAGTAAAAGCGGTGCTGGATTATTTTAAGATTAGGTATTAAAACAGTTTAATACCGCGCTATTTTTCGTATGGAGCGGGGGGGGAAAAACAACCAAATAAAAAAGGCACCTTGTAAAAGATGCCTTAAAAAATGGTGGGCCGAATAGGACTCGAACCTACAACCTTCCGCGTGTAAGGCGGACGCTCTAACCAGTTGAGCTATCAGCCCCTAAATGGGTTTGTTATTACCTAAATATTTTACTATAAATTATTGTGTTTGTCTATATTTAATCTACAAAACCAAGAATTTACCAGCAAATTACTTTCCCTGTGCAAAGGATAAAAGCATTTCAAGCGCTTTGATTGACGCTTTGCCTATATTGCGTTCCCTGACGGTGGAAAAGACAAATTTTTCCGCCTTGCTGCCTTTTGCGCCGCTTACCGCTATCCATACTGTGCCGACCGGCTTTTGCGGTGTACCGCCTTCCGGCCCCGCAATACCTGTTGTGGCAATACCCCAATCTGCGCCCGTCAATTTGCGCACGCCCTGCGCCATTTGCAAAGCCACCTGTTCGCTGACTGCGCCGAACTGTGCCAAATCCTGCCTGCTTACGCCTAAAACATTGGCTTTAACTTCATTGGAATAGGCCGTAACACCGCCCAAATAATATTTTGATGCCCCTGCGCGTGCCGTTATCATAGCGGAAATATTACCGCCCGTACAACTTTCCACAACGGCTAAAGTGCCGAGTTTACTGATTTTGCAAAGCAGTTCTTCGGCATCACTATCGTCTTTAATGACATTATATTTAAGGCCGTTTACTGCAGACTGTAATTTAGAAAAATATTCCGACAGCACCCCTTGCGCCCCGCCTTTTGCCGTAAGACGCAAACGGATAAAACCAGGTGCAGGCAAATAAGCCAAGCCTAAACCTTGCGGCAAGGCGGCTTCAAAATCAGCCAATTTAAGGGCTAAATCCGATTCGGCAATATCATAAACACCAAGCATTTTATAGGAAAGTTCGCCGCATTTAAAAAATTGCTTTATTCTCGGCAAAACTTCCGTCTGCATAAGATGTTCCATTTCAAATGGGACACCTGCCATAGATACAAACACTTTGCCGTTCTTCTCAAACCACATTCCACAGGCGGTGCCTTTGGCATTATGTAATGGGGTACAACATTCCGGCAAAACTGCTTGGGATTTATTATATTCGTTTAATTTGTAGTTTTTATTAGCAAAATATTCACAAACCCAATCATAAGCCTGCTGATTAAAAACTAACTTAGAGCCGAAAAATTCCGCTAATACGGTTTTTGTGATGTCATCTTTCGTCGGGCCGAGTCCGCCTGTTACAAGCACTAAATCAGCGGTGGTAAATGCTTCGTTTAAGGCATTTAATATTTCAATCCTTTTATCAGCAACGGAAAGTATTTTTGCCGTTTCAATACCAAGCCCCGCAAGAGCCTTTGCCATATAGCGGGAATTGGTATCCAAAATTTGACCCAAAAGTATTTCGTCACCGATTGTTATAATATAGGCTTTCATATTTATATTATAGTTTTACATAGCACAAAAAAGCAAAAATAGCAGAATATTTGCTATATTAAAATTAGGGTACACCCATTGTTATTTGTAAATATTCTTTTAGTATATGGATATTAAATAAGGAGAATAAAACATGAAACATTTTATAACTATGTTTATAATATCGTCCCTGATGTTTTGCGCCGGTAATGCTTTCAGCCAAACAAAAGGGGAAAAATATGTTTTAGATTCTAACGGCAATATGGTTGTTTATACACCTAAGGCCAAAAAGAAGAAAAAGAATAAAAAACAGTCTAAAGAACAAAAACAGAATAATCAAATACAAAACAATAGACATAATAATAAACCAAACAGCCAAAGGCAAAACAATGTTGCTGCAGACGGACAGGTTTATAAAACTAAAGAAAGCCCTACTTTAAATACTGCTAAACAGATGTTGGAAGCATCACAAGGTGCCGTCGCAAGTGGTTCTGCCGTAGATGCCAGGAAAAAAGCATCTATGGAAGCACAAAACAATGCTAACGGTAACGGCCCTTTACCGAAGCCAAAAAATGATGCTTGGGGCAATATTAACGCACAGCAAAATAACGGCGGCAATTTAAAAGAGCAAATTGACCAAAAAACTCAAGAAAAAATGAAAAAGAATTGGGAACAGTTCCAAAAACAGGACGCCGCCGATAAAGAGCGTCAGGAAAGAGAAAAACAGTATATCCAACAACTGATGATGGAACAGCAAAAAAAAAGTGAAGAACAAGCCCAACAGGAACAAACAGCAGCAAATATAAGGGAACAGCAGGAAAAGGGAACACATCACGATGCTATCTTCAGGAGCGAAAATGTATCTTATGAAGGCTCTGATGACGAAGTACCCGCGGAAGTAAGAGCAATTGCCGAAGCAGGCAGACTTAACGGCAGAAGAATAGTTGTCAGAAAGGGGGAAACACCTGCACAAGCCAGAATGCGCGCAAGATTAGAGCAGGTACAAGGAAGAACCCCTATGACGGGCGAGGAAGCCAATAAAGCAAGAATACAAGCCAGAAACGCAAAAGCGCAAGGCAAGAATAACCAAACAGCCCAAACAGAAGGTGCCGCTAACCCTGCGCTGACTTTGCAGCAAAAAGCATTATCAAATCTTGCCGGACAGGTTGCGGAAAAGTCAGCAAAACAAAACAAATTTGGCAGAGGTAGTGTTTCTTCTACCCTTGATCAAGCGCATAAAATTGCCGCGAACTGCAAACACCTTACGGATTTTGATGAATGTGATACCTGTTGCGGAAAAGGCACAATCCCTGATATAACTTCTATTGCTATTATTGACGGACATTGTGCCTGTTTGACTTCCGATTATCAAATTAAATATACATCTTATTCGGAATAAACTATAAAATACAATCAATAAAAAGGCGGGTCAGATTCTGCCCCGTCTTTTTTTGTAAATATAATATTAAGGCAACAGTAGAATATAAATAAAAATACACCTAATAATAAGGGGTATTTTTAAAATATATTTCAAACAGTTATTTATTTTCTTTATAAATTGATGTCGCGCCTTTGCTTTTAAGAAAAGAAATTACAGCCTTTATCTCCTTTTCCATTTGCTTATATTCCGCGAGTTGTTCTTCGCTGTCTAATTCAGAAAATTCCCCGTAGGAAGCCTGATCTTTTATTTCTTCCATAATTGCTTTCTTTTCTTCCTGTATATTCTTTTGCCTTTGTAATGCGGCATAAAGTGCGGAATATTTTACGGTTTTATAACATTCATCTCCGCCGCAACTTGATAATTTTTTTTCTTCCTTAAGGGCATTTACTTTCCCGCCTTTGCTAATTAACAGTTTTACCATATCCAAATCACAATGGTAATTATATTCTACTGCCGTAGCCAAAATACCGCCGACATTTGCCCCGTTGTTAAGCAGTATTTTTGCCATTTCCTTATTATCGTTTATTATGGCATAATATAAAGGCGGTTTTTTATTTTCCGTTATTGCATTTACATCTGCACCGTTTTCCGCAAGCAGTTTTACTATTTCCGTTCTTTCGGTTTCGGCCGCATACTGTAAAGGAGTGCCTTTAAAATCATCTTTCTGCTTTAAATCAACGCCGTTTACCAATAATTCCTTAAGGGTGTCTATATCATTGTTGGAAATTACTTTAAATATTGAAACGGCAGGTTTTTCTTCATACTCCTGCGCCGGCGTTTGTTCGCTTTCGGCAGGTTGTTCTTCCGAAACGGCAGGGGAAAGTTCTTCTTGCACAAGCGGTTGGTCTTGTTCTGTTTGTTCAAAAGATTCGTTTACGGTTTGTGTATTAACAACTTCAGTTTCAACGGAAGGTTCTTTCTGCTCAATCTGTGCAGAGGGTTTTTGACAGGCGCAAAACAAACAACAGATAAGTAAAATCAAATATTTTTTCATATTAGTATCTCTCATAATAAGATATTTTAATAATAGCAAATTTATACTTTTATTCAATATTGTTTTTGGCGCGGCAAATATATTGTATATTTATGTTGAATGTCCTTTTGGAAATGTTTTATAATGAATGATATATATACAGAGAGGCATATTATGCACAAAATAAAGAATTTAATATTAACTTTAGGGATTATTTTACCGCTTTGTGCCTGTAATTCATATAAACCTGAAATAACAGCAGAACAAGCAATAATTACCAATAACGCTAAAGCCGTAAAATATTACATTAAGCAAGAAGGTGGAACAGAACAAACTTTTGATAACGAAAAAACTTTCCTTATTTTTGCCGCAGAGCAAGAAAGCCCCAAAGTAGTTAAAGTTTTACTTAAAGCAGGGGCAAAAACAGATGCCGCAGATAAAGACGGCAATACAGCACTTATGCTTGCCGCAAGTAAAGGAAGTTTAAAATCTTTAGACAGGCTTATTAAAGCAAAAGTAAACCTTGATACTGCCAATAACAACGGGCATACCGCTTTAATGCTTGCCGCAGAAGAAAACCAGCAAAAAGCCTTAACTAAACTTATTGCGGCAGGCGCACCGGTTGATGTCGCTGATCAAGAAGGCCGCACCGCTTTAATGCTTGCGGCGGCAAAAGGCAATGATGACATAATCAAACAATTACTTGATGCCGGCGCAAAAAATGATAATACCGATAATGCAGGCAAAACACCTTTGATGTTTGCGGCGGCAAACGGACACAGCAAAGCCGTAAAAACTTTAATTTCGGCCGGTGCAGATGCCACACTCAGGGATAAAAACAATAAAACACCCTTAATGTACGCCGCAGAAAACGGTTCTGTAGATGTTATAAAACAATTACTTGATGCCGGCGCGGAGATAAAAAAGAAAGAATCTTCCTTAGGTATGACGGCCTTGATGTTTGCGGCGGCAAACGGACACAGCGAAGCCGTAAAAGAACTTATTGAGGCAAAAGCCAATATTAACTCAAAAAACAAAAATGAAGAAAGCGTTTTTATGCTTGCCTTAAAAAAAGGCGACACAAAAACAATACAGGAGTTAATCAAAGCCGGAGTTAAAACAGAAAAAGAAACTTTACCTGCATTACTGCTTTTAGCCGCCCAATCAGGAAATATTGAAGCCGTAAAAGAAATTATTAACATAGGCGCAGATATAAATCTTGCTAACGAATCAGGCAAAACAGCCTTAATGGAATCGGCAGAAAATGGGCATAATAAACTTGTAAAAGAATTACTCGCACAAGGTGCAAAAACAGATACCGTTGATAACGAAGGCCGCACCGCTTTAATGTACGGCGCGGCAAGCGGCAATAACGAAGTTGTAAAAGAACTGCTTGCGGCAGGTGCAAATGCGAATATATTAAATAAAAACGGGGAAAATGCTTTGATACAAGCAACCCGCTACAGCGACGATACCGAAACCGTAAAAGCCTTGATAAAAGCCGGCACTGATATAAATATCTACGATACTGCGCAAGACTTAAATGCTCTTATGTGGGCCGCTAAAGAAAACCACCCCAAAATCATAAAAGATTTATTGCAGGCTGATATAAAAATCAATACCGTTAATAAAAACGGCTGGTCTGCTTTGATGATAGCAAGTAAAGCAGGCAGCACCGAAGCCGTAAAAGAACTTATAAATTGGGGTGCTTTTATAAATATAAATGACAAGGAAGGCTATTATCCTATAATTATCGCGAGCGAAAACGGCAACCTTGATACTTTAAAAGCCTTGCTTGCGGCAGGCGCAAAGGTAACCCAATATACCAATAAAGAAGGCAATACATCTTTAATACTTGCCGCCAAAAACGGTCATTTAGCAATTGTGCAGGAACTTATTAAGGCAGAAGCGGATGTAAACAAAGTAAACAGGGAAGGTTTTACCTCTTTAATGGCAGCAGCCCAAAACGGCCATACGGAAGTTGTAAAAGAACTGCTAAAAGCAGGCGCAAGGCTTGACGCTGCAGATAATACAGGCAACACCGCCTTAATGTACGCCGAACAAAACGGCCATACGGAAACTGTAAAAGCCCTGCAAGAGGCAGGTGCAGACACTACAGCCCAAACAACTGAAAATAAAGCAGAATAAATAAATCTGCTTCTAATTGTAAATCTAATATATAAAAGCCCCCGTTAAAAGCGGGGGTTTTTATTCTATATCCGCTAAATCTTTTTTGATTATTTTAGCCGTAATGCGGCGTTTAGCCTTTTGGCGGGCGCGTTTAACTTTAGCGCGCGCCTTGGCTTTTGTGGCGGTATAACGCCATTCGTCTTGTTTTGTATGTGTAAGTTTGTCTTTCATACAACAAGTTTAGCATATTAAAAAATAATTTATCGCCCCAATTAAAATTTTATAGTATAATAAAATTTGTTTAATAACGTTAGTAGTTTTTATAAATTTTATCTGTTTTGGGAATCGTATCTTAGGATACGATGAGCCGTCGGTAAAACGGCACAATTGAGGTTCCAAAACAGTCGTTTTAAGCACGGGACAAACGGAGTAATTAACCGGTTATTTCGTGCTGAGTGTTTTGTGCCATATAAAAATATGGCACAAAACCGCGGCTGTTATCTTTTGGGTTACCTCAATTGGCTCAAAGATATCAGCCGTTTTTTTTATTGGTTAAAACAGGGAAAAATAATGGAGAACAGAAAATGCTTGTAGCATTAATAATTATAATTATGTTGGCAGTTATGGTATGGACATTTAGAGATGAGTTTAAAGATGACGATGACGACGAAGATAATGAATCACAAGAAGAAAACAATAATAAAGTACCTGTTAAAGATATAATAAAGCAAAATAATACATCCCTCAAAGATGAGTTTAAAGATAAACTTACCGAATTTAAACTTAGTCCAAAATTATATTTAATACTTGTTGTTTCTTTAACAATATTATCAATTATAATAGGAACTGTTTTAAATATTCCATTTATAAAAAATATTCTATTTATAACTATATTAAGCATACCTTTAGACATTATGCGTATAAGAGATAAAATGTATAGCGGTTGTTTTTTTAGCATAGGACTAACAACCTTAATATTTATAAATATTATTATTATTTCTTTAGCTTTAATTGGAATATCAAAGAATGATGATCAAGGAGTTATAATTGGCTTTATATGTTTTATTATTTTCTATAAAACTCTTGGTTTTGGCGAATCTTTGGAAGGACAAACAGAATCATTCGTAAGACCAAATAGCAACTTACAAACCTGTGAGCGGCCTAATCAAAATACATATAAGAAAACAAAATCAAGTTTATCTAAAACAACGAATTCAACAGCAGATAATATAAAACTGTTTAAACTTATAGTTAAAGGTATCTTGGGCGTAATAATAGCAACATATGTAGCAAGATTTATTATAGTATTATTACCAATGGTATTATCATTTGCAATAATTATACTACCACTATATTGGATATATAAGAACCTATTTAAAGATAATGAATAATACTTTTGTCTCATTTAATTTTATATACTTATTGTACACGCAATTTTAATTTTCCATATAATTTAGAGAGGTTTTTATGTTAAATAACAAGTTTTTTATTGTCATTATTTTATTATCTTTTGCCATAGGGTGCGCAAAGCAAGATCCCGCACGGCCTGTAAGTGATAAAAATGCAAAAACAGCCGCAATACCCCAAACGTCAAAAGCAGAAACTGATATAAATTCCATAAATGAAGAAAATAATACACAAACGCAAGAGGAAGAAGATGAGGAAGAAAATATACCCAAATACATAAAGGAAATAAGAAAATTATTTGAATCCGGTAAATATAATATTTACAATAATGATGATCTTAAAAAAATTGCTGATAAATTAACTACTCAACAACTTTTGGATTTGGGAAAGGATATAGAAAGACATGATTATTATTACATTTTCATCCATATAAATAAATCTGAGTACACAGAAGAGGAGTTGGATGAACTTTATGATGAGTTGAGGGTAGAATTCTTCTTTGCACCCATGAGGGATCGAAGTACTCCTTATGCTGCTTTATTTTTTTATGAGAAGGCAGCAGAACAAGGCAATACGGAAGCACAATATATGCTAACATTAAATCCTAGAACAGACAGAGATAAAGAATGGTTAAAGAATACTTTTGAAAAAAACTTTCCAGATGCTGTTAAACGTATTGTAGGATTATGTTTATCAAAAGATGACTCCTTCCAATGCGGAGAATATAGCAGAGATCGTATCGATGATATGTCAAAATTTATACCGCTTGACGGCGAACATTGTACAAAATATATTGAAGATGCTTATAAGCAAAATTTGGCTAAACCTTATCATTTGGCTGTTCATTATTATTATAATGTTAAAGACTATAAAAAAGCTATTCCATATATAAATAAAAGTTTAGAATATTTTAAAACACCGCATCAGGACGATGAGTCCACATATAAATATTTTGATTATGAGTATGATAATGATAAGTATACCTATACAGATTATGATAATTCCTATTGGCAAAGCATAATAAATTATCTCGCAGGCAATCTGCATTATTACGGCTACGGATATCCGCAAGATTATAAAAAAGCACTTGAATACTATAAAAAAGCAGTTAAATATGTTGAATATTCTTATTCAAGCTATATGTTAAATGATGAAAAGATAAAAACAGCATATATGTATAAATACGGTTTAGGTACGAAAAGAAATTTAGATAAATCCAAAGAATATATGAAAAATATTGATTGCTATTGCGACTATACAGAATATATAGGAAACAATAAAGAATACAAAGATTTATGTATAAATAAATCAGACAATGCGATTTAATCAAATCAATCTACGGGGAAGATGCCGATACGGATATAACAAAAATAGAAAAACCACTTGAAAACATACTTAAAAATTGGAAATAAATTTTCCTCGATAAATACTATAATATCTAAAAAGCATTACGGGGGGAGAAATGAAACCTGATATAACAAGAGAGCAGGCTTTGGAACTGCTAAAAAAATACAACAAAGAACCTTTCCATATTTTACACGCTTTGACGGTAGAAGGCGTAATGCGCTACTTTGCCGAAACTTTAGGCTACAAAGATGAGGCCGACTATTGGGCTACTACAGGCCTTTTGCACGATATAGATTTTGAACTGTACCCTAACGAACATTGTAAAAAAGCCCCCGAACTGTTAAGAGCAGGCGGCGTTGGGGAAGATATGGTTTACTCTATTTGCTGCCACGGATACGGTATCTGCACCGATTTACAGCCCAAGCACGAAATGGAAAAAGTCCTTTTTGCCTGTGATGAACTTACGGGGCTTATCGGGGCGGCGGCCCGTATGCGGCCTTCAAAAAGCGTACAGGATATGGAACTGTCCAGCCTTAAAAAGAAGTTTAAGGATAAAAAATTTGCCGCGGGCTGTTCAAGGGATATAATAAAGCAGGGCGCGGAAATGTTAGGCTGGGATTTGG
>CADAXZ010000049.1 GCA_902791965.1 Candidatus Proelusimicrobium bovinum
CCGTAGCATCTAAAGTAGGCATTAAGTTTGCATTGGCTTCGCCTAATTTTGCCCTTGCTTCTTCCAATTTAGCCATTGCCGCAATTAAATCCTTATTATTGGCAAGGGCTTCTTCTTCCAAAGCGTTAAGGGCAGGATCTTCAAACATATCCCACCACTTCTCAGAAGTAAAAGCCGAATAATCATCTTGCGCGCCTTGCGGCAAAGAAAGGTCCGGCTTTTTATAATTAGACCCCATAACGCATCCGCTTAAAAAAATAGCAAATCCTAAAATTGCGGCCAACTGTTTACGCATTTTTTCCCCCTTCCGTTTTATCTTCTTTTTTAAATTTGGCTTCTCCGGAAGTCAACACGAAAAAGAACGGTACAAATAAAGGTGCAAGCAAAGTTGCGCCCAACATACCTGCTACGACCGCCGTACCTATTGAGTGCCTGCTCGCCGCGCCTGCGCCGCCTGCCAAAGCCAAAGGCATACACCCCAAAATAAAAGCCAAAGATGTCATAACAATAGGCCTGAATCTTAATTTGGCGGCCTCTACGGCGGCTTCAACAGCCGTTTTGCCCTGCTGTTTAATCATTACGGCAAATTCCACAATCAAAATAGCGTTCTTGGCGGCAAGGCCTACCAAAGTTACCAACGCTATTTGGAAGTAAATATCATTATTTAAAGTTGATATAAACACGCCGGAAGATAAGTAAGCAATTTTCTGCGCCAAAGCCGAAGGCAGGAAATGTAATCCCCTTATAAAAATACCAGTTAAAGCACCAAACAAAGCAAAGGGAACTGCCATCATTACCGCAACAGGCAAAGACCATTTTTCATACTGTGCGGAAAGTATCAAAAACACCACCAAAAGCCCCAATAATAAAGCCATTGATGAGGCACTGCCCGTAAGTTGCTCCTGATAGGCAGAGCCTGTCCAAGCAAGCGTATAATCAGAGCCTAAAATTTCCTTGGCGGCCTTTTCCATAGCGGACATAGCCTGCCCCGTTGAATAACCGCTTGCCGGCGTTATAAGCACTTTTGCGGCTTTAAACAGATTAAAGCGTTCTACAGTATCTGCGCCTTTAACTTCGTTAAAATAAACGAGTGCAGATAAAGGCACCATATCGCCGCTGTCAGAACGGACATAAATGCCGTTAATTTGTTCTTTGTGTGCCCTGTAATCTCCGCGCGCCTGCATCATAACCTTAAAACTGCGGCCGAATTTCGTAAAGTCGTTAATATAATAAGTGCCGAAAGTTGCCTGCAAAGTAGCAAACAAATTATTCAGCGAAACACCCATAGATTTGGCTTTAATGGAATCAACCATAAGTTTTAACTGCGGTACGCTTGCGCTGAATGTCGTAGTTACGGATTGTACTGAAGGGTCTTTTTGCGCTTCGGCTATAAACTTATTTATGTTTTGCTCTAAATCCACGCTTGTTGCATTACTGCCGCGGCTTTGGATATATGCTTCAAGCCCGCCGGTGGTACTCATACCGGAAATAGGCGGCATATTAAACGGAAGCACCAAAGCATTGGGAATATTTTGCATACCTTTTGCGTAAATGGAGCGGATTAAAGCCGTTACGGAAAGGGTTTTACTTTCGCGTTCTTTCCAATCTTTAAGCGTGATAAAGAAAGCGCCGTAGTTATTCTTCATAGAGTTCGTAATCAAATCAAACCCGCTGAAAGTAAGAGTATTTGCTACCTGCGGTTCTTCAAGTATCAGTTTCTCCATTTTATCCATCACGCCTTGCGTCTTATCTAATGATGAGCCAGGGTCAAGCATAACGGATGTCATCATAATACCCTGATCTTCGTCGGGTATCATAGATGTCGGAGTAAATTTAAACAAACCGCCTAACAGTAAAAGCACTGCGGCAAAAGCACAAAGTGATACAGTTGCGTGCTTTACAAAAAATGCCGCACCGGAAACATATTTACCCGTAAGAACATCAAATTTTCTGTCAAACCAAGCAAAAAAGCCTGTATCTTTATGTTCCGGTTTTCTGAAGATAAGCACCGTTAAAGCCGGTGTTAAAGTCAAAGCGACAAGGCCAGATATTACAACGGAAACCGCAATAGTTATTGCAAACTGCTGGTACATAGCGCCCGTCATACCGCCCATAAAAGACACCGGCACAAATACCGCCGAAAGTACCAAAACGATAGCAACAAGCGGGCCGGAAACTTCATTCATAGCCTCTATTGTGGCTTCTTTTACGCTTGAGCCTTTTTCGTGCATAATACGCTCAACATTTTCTATAACGATAATAGCGTCGTCAACCACGATACCGATAGCAAGCACCAAACCGAAAAGCGTTAAAGTGTTAATAGAAAACCCGAATAAAAGCATACCGGCAAATGCACCGACGATAGAAACAGGCACTGCCAAGCAAGGGATTAAAGTTGCGCGCCAATCTTTAAGGAACAGGAACACAACAGCAAATACCAATATCATTGCTTCTATAAGGGTATGGATAACTTCCTCTATGGAAACTTTTACGAAGATTGTAGTATCGTAAGGAACGGTATAGACCATATCCGGAGGGAAGTTTTCCGCAAGCCTTTTCATTGTGGCATCAACTGCTTGGGCCGTAGCGACGGCATTTGCCCCCGGGGATAGATATACACCGATAGGTACGGCAGGTTTGCCGTTTTGGTTAGCAACGAACTCATAAGTCTGAGAGCCAAGTTCAATATCTGCGACATCTTTTAATCTTAAAGAAGTACCGTCGGGGTTAGTGCGTAAAATTATATTGCCGAATTCTTCCGGTGTTTTAAGGCGGCCTTCAACCTCAATGGAATATACCCTGTCAACTTTAATGTTTAAGGGAGGCTGTCCTACTTTACCGGCGGCACGCTGTGCATTTTGTTCCTGTATGGCGGCGGCTATATCGCTTGTTGCAAGGCCAAGTTTAGACATTACATCGGGTTTTAGCCAAATCCTCATAGCGTAATCATTGGATGTCATAACATAAGCATCGCCTACGCCTGATAATCTTTTTAAATCGTCAACGATATTTACCAAAGCATAGTTGCCCATATAGGTAGTATCGTATGTGGAATTAGGCGAAGTTATGGAAATAATCTGTAAAATGGAACTTGATTTTTTATCTACCGTTACACCGTATTTGCGGACATCTTCCGGCAAAGAAGATTGGGCAGACTGCACGCGGTTATTTACATTTATCATCGCTTGGTCCGCATCAGTACCGATATTAAAATAAACCGTTAAGTTCATATCCCCATTTGAGGAAGAAACGGAGTTCATATAAATCATATTATCAACACCGTTTATTTTCTGCTCAAGCGGAGCGGCTACAGTTTCGGCTATAACTTCCGCCGAAGCACCCGGATACTGCGCTTTAACTGCTATTGAGGGCGGTGTAAGTTCGGGGTATTGCGCAATAGGCAAATTTATTATGGAAACTATACCCGCAAGCAGGATAAAGAGGGATATTACCGTCGCAAAAATAGGGCGTTCTATAAAAAATTTGGAAAACATTTTTCCCCCTTTTTAGTCAGCCGAAAAATCAACGGGAACTAAATTTACTTTAACTTTCTGCCCCGCTTTAACTTTTACAAGCCCTTCTTTTATTACAACATCTCCGGGCTTTAAACCTTCCTTTATAAAAGCGCGCGAGCCGGAAATATATGCCTTTACCGGTACAGATTCGGCAACGCCGTTTTTTACGACATAAACACTATAACCGTTATCGCCTTGGATCAAAGATTCCACAGGCACTAAAACAGCGTTTTTATAAATGATATTTGTAAGTTTTACTTTTACAAATTTACCAGGCAGTAAAAGAGGGCTTCTTTCCGGATTAGGGATTTGTGCCTTTACAGCAACGGAAGAGGTTTTTGTATCTTCCGAACTGTCCACAAAAAAGATACGGCCCTGCTGGGGGTAAACACTGCCGTCGCTTAAAATAACTTCCACGCCGACATCTTCCATAGCGGCATCAATATTGCCCGCTTCTTTTACTTTGGGGGTTATATCCCACTCCCTGCTGGGTACGGAAAAATTGATATAAAGGGGGTCAGTCTGTACCATAGTCGTAAGAAGGCTGGCACTGGGCGATGTGGGAGATATTAAACTGCCTACGGATTGCGCTTCCTTGCCGGTAATACCAGTTATCGGGGCTTTTACAGTAGTATAGCCTAAATTTATTTGGGCTTCATCCAAACCTGCTTGGGCTACTTGTTCATTGGCTATTGCGCGCTCGTATGCGGAAAGGGAATCATCGTGTTCTTTTACGCTGATAGCATTTTCTTTAAGAAGGCGGCTCATTCTGTCATATTCCCTTTTAGTGCGTTTTACCTCGCTTTTAGCCTGTGCAAGAGCGCCTTTTGCTTTTTGCAGGGCAACTTCATAGGGTTGCGGGTCAATTATGACTAACGGAGTATCCTTTTCAACATAAGTGCCTTCGGTATAAAGGCGCTCTTTCAAAATCCCACCTACCTGCGCGCGGACATCAATATTTAAAGAGCCTTCAATCTGTGCCGGATACTCTATATTAAGCGGCATATCCTGTTTGCTTATGCTGATAGCATTTACAAGGATTTCCTGTTGGGCGGGTGCGGAATCTTTACCGCAGCCGCATAAAAACACACCAAAGGCCGCCAAAGATAATAAGGCGGCAGGGAAGAACTTTCTCATTACAATAACCCTCTTATATCATTAAATAAAGCGCAAAACGCTATAAAATATTATAGCATTATGGTTAGAGTAAAAGAATTCATTCTATTATTGTCTAATGATAATAGTACAAACCGGACGCGGAAAGTTTATATCGTCAGGTAAATAATTTGAGGGCATTATGGAAAACAAATATTTTTGCAGTATCGTAAAATTGCTTGAAACTATTGAAAATACACAAACCAAAAATATGGCAAAAGCCGCTAAAATTATCGCCGATACCATAAAAAAAGACGGCATAATTTACACTTTCGGCGCAGGGCACAGCCACAGCGTAGCGGTGGAAAACTTCCACAGGAGCGGATGCCCTGCCTGCATAAGTGCCGTTTTAAATGAAACCCTTGCTTTCATGCCTTGCGCGCACGCCGCTACGGATTTTGAAAGGCTTGAAGGGCTTTCCCCTATTATCTTAAAACGCCATAATATGCAAAAAGGCAGTTGCATTATCATAATTTCCAACTCCGGCAGAAACCCTGCGGGAATAGATGCCGCGCTTTACGCAAAACAAAAGGGGCTTAAAGTTATTGTAATAACCGCAGCAAAGGCACACGCGCAAACAAAAAGCCGGCACTCAAGCGGAAAAATGCTGCGCAACTGCGCGGATGTGGTTTTAGATAATTGCTGCACAAAGCAGGAAACAGGATTAAAGTTAAACGGCAAAGATGTTGCACCGGTATCAACAATAGCGGGGGCGGCGTTAATCAACTCCGTAATTTATCAGGCCTGTGAACTTTTGGCAAAACAAGGTTTTAAAATACCGCTTTATTTAAGCAGTAATGACGGCGGAGATAACAATAATGCCGCACTTGCTGAAAAATATAAATCCCGTATTTTACATTTGGTTTAAACACCAAAAACGGCCTATTTGCCAAAAAAAATTATAATTAAAAAGTAAAAACCCCGCACCGGTTAAGATACGGGGTTTTTGCTAAATTGTAAAACTACAAACTACTTAGAAGTTTCTTCTTCCATACGGGTTATTGCTATACCTAATTCGTCTAACTGCTTGGCATCAACAATATTTGGCGACTCCGTAAGCGGACATGCCGCCGCCGTAGTTTTAGGGAAAGCGATAACTTCTTTAATGGAATCTTCCCCGCAGATTAAGGCAACTAACCTGTCAAAGCCCAGGCCCATACCGCCGTGGGGCGGTGTTCCCCTCTCCAAAGCATTAAGCAACATACCAAAACGCCTTGCCGCTTCTTCCTTAGAGTGCTTCATAAGGGCTAAAATCCTTTCCTGCACATCACGCCTGTGGTTGCGGATAGAGCCTGATGCAAGTTCCATACCGTTAAGCACCATATCAAACTGGTTTGAGCGCACTTTTAAAGGTTCGGTTTCAAGCAAGGGTATATCTTCCTTGACGGGTGCGGTAAACGGGTTATGGGCGGCGTCGTAGCGGTCTTCTTCGGGGATATATTCCAAAAGCGGAAAATTGACCACCCATAAAGGCGCCCACTTTTTAAGCGGTTTAAGCCCTAAAATCTTAATAAGTTCCTTTCTTAAAGCACCCATAAACAAAGCGCAGGTATCGGCTTTCATATCACTGCCGATAAATACGGTGTCATCCGTATTGGCGGCAAAATGTTCTTTAAGTGCGTTAAGTTCCGTTTCGCTAAAGAATTTTGCCGAAGGCCCTTCAAATTTACCGTCTTTAAATTTAAGCCATACAAGGCCTTTTGCGCCGTTCTTCTTTACAAGTTCCGTAAGTTTATCAATAACGCCGCGGCTTAATTTACCGGCGGAATTTTCCGCCTTTAAAGCGCGGATTGCACCGCCTTCTTTTATTATGCCTTCAAAAACTTTAAAGGCTGTATTTTTAAAGATTTCCGTTATGTCGCTTATTTCCATCCCAAAGCGCATATCGGGTTTATCACTGCCGAATCTTAAAAGCGCTTCCCTGTAAGGCATACGGATAAAAGGCGTTTCAATATGCTCGCCGACGGAAGTAAAAACGGTTTTCATCATATCCTCGGCAATGGCAAAAATATCGTCAAGTTCCACAAAGGACATTTCAATATCAATCTGGGTATGCTCCGGCTGTCTGTCGGCGCGTAAATCTTCGTCGCGGAAAGCCCTTGCTAACTGGAAATATCTGTCAATGCCGCTTGCCATTAAAGTTTGTTTAAACATCTGCGGGCTTTGCGGCAAAGCATAAAATTTACCGTTATGCACCCTTGAGGGAACAAGATAATCGCGTGCGCCTTCCGGAGTGGAACGCGTTAAAATAGGGGTTTCCACCTCTAAAAAGCCGTGTTCGTCAAAAAAGCGGCGCACAGTTTGGGCTATTTTATGGCGCATAGTTAAATTGCGCACCATACGGGCATTTCTTAAATCCAAATAGCGGTATTTAAGGCGAATATCTTCTGAAATATTCTTATCGGTGTCAATGTCAAAAGGCAAAGGTACGCAGGTATTTAAAGTTTCAATATCTTCTACGATTACTTCCACTTCACCCGTAGGAATATTTTTGTTTATGTAGCCCTCTTTGCGTTTGGCAACTGTTCCCGTTGCGCAAACTACATATTCATTTCTTAAAGATGAGGCTTCCTTAAAAGCCTTTTCGTTATCGGGGCCGATTACCAACTGCACAAAGCCCGTTCTGTCCCTTAAATCTATAAATAAAACACCGCCGTGGTTGCGGTAACTGTGTACCCAGCCGCAAAGCGTTTGTTTTGTACCTTCGTGGGCTAAAGAAATTTGCCCGCAGTAGTTAGTTCTTTTCATAATTCACCTGTTTTTAATTGCGCAGGGCAGTTCTTTTAAAGGATATTCCTTTTGCTCCCCTGTGGTTAAATCTTTAAGTACTGCTGTATTTGCGGCCATTTCGTTGCCGCCGATAATAACTGCAAAATCCGCTTTTGCCCTGTCGGACTGGCGCATTTGCGTTTTAACATTTCTGTCAAAAAGGCCGCCTTCCGTTATTATGCCTGCTTCCCTTAAACTTTGCATAATATTAAAGGAATATTCAATACAGGGCTTTTCCAAACAGACTACAAAAACTTTTGTTTGTTTTTCGGGCTGGTATTCCCCCAAGGCAAGGCAAGTCCTTTCCGCGCCCAAAGCCCAGCCTACCGCCGGCATAGGCACGCCGCCCATAGATTGTATTAAAGTATCATAACGCCCGCCTGCGGCTATTGCGTTTTGCGATTGGTTGCCCGCCTGAAATTCAAATACCGTTCTGGTATAATAATCAAGGCCGCGCACAAGGCAGGGGTCAACTTCGTACTCTATTTTGCCCGCAAGCAGTTTTTTTAGCATATCAAAATGTTCCTGACATTCGGGGCAGAGTTCCATTTTAGGGGCATTGGCGGCAAATTTTGCGCCGTCAATTTTACAATCCAAAACACGCAAAGGGTTGCGCTCTAATCTGTCCTTGCAAAGTTCACAGAGTTCTTGCTTGTTTTGGGAAAGATAAGCAAAAAGTTTTTCCCTGTATTGCGGGCGGCATTTAGGACAACCCAAAGAGTTTATTTTTACTTTGTAATTTTTTACGCCGAAGGCCAGCATAATATCTTTAAGCATTAAAATGGCCTGCGCGTCGGCAGCAGGGGCGGAATTACCGATTAACTCCGCACCGATTTGTTCAAATTCTCTGTACCGGCCCGTCTGCGGGCGCTCCGCACGGAACATATTGCCGATATAAAAAAACTGCTGCACAGGCTCGGCCTGGCTGAAATTATTTTCTATATAAGCCCTTACTACTCCGGGTGTACCTTCCGGACGCAGGGCTACCGTATGATGTGAGGCTTCAAAAGCATACATCTCTTTTTGCACAATATCCGTGGTAGTACCTGTGGATTTAACGAATAATTCCTTAAGTTCCACCGTCGGTATGCGCAACTCTTGCACGCCGTAAAGTTTAAACACTTTTCTTGCGGCGTTTTCAAGAGCGGTCAACGCGGCCGCCTGCGGGCCGAAAATATCTCTGAAACCTCTTAATAATTTTGGCATATATTATATTTTATCATTTTATCATCAGGATATTATAATTTCCGCATTAGCCGCCTTTTGCAAATCTATTTTAAGCCTTATTACCTAAAAAAAAGCAGTATAAATCGGTTTTATGCTACTATAAAAACAGAACACCGCATATATATTTAATATGTGGTGTCCTGTGTTAGATTTGTTGCTATTTTTAGTTATCAATTACAATAACACGAATATTGTCCGTTCCTACAAGGATAACTTAAACCTATTTGACATTTTTGTCCGGACACATCCCCATTACCAGAACTTCCATCATCTATCTGATGGGCTTCCTGATGGAATAACAAGCATGTAGCATAGGATGTTCCGCCGACATAACTGCACCTGTATGTTCCGTATGCAGTAGGGTTTTCTTCGCAAGTCATTGTAGTACTGTTCCAAGTGTAGCCAGAGTAGCAAGTACATGTACCTGATGCAACCGTACGCCAGCCTGAACCTTGCAGGCAAGTATAACTTAAAGTTAATGTTCCGCTCTTTCCGTTATATGGTGCTTTTTTACAACTGACACTTGTTGAAGTAGGTTTATTTACACAACTGCTGCCGTTCCAACACTGTGTGCTGCTGCAAGAAGGACAATTTACATCCCAATCACTCCAGAAATTTATGGCCAATGTAGCGGCACCTGTCGGCCCGCAACAGGTTTTTGTTTGATACGAACACCCGCTGGCCTGATATTGCTTTTGGCCTGCTGTACAGCTATCGATATGTGCA
>CADAXZ010000050.1 GCA_902791965.1 Candidatus Proelusimicrobium bovinum
TGGAGGACCTAATAGAATACCGTGTTTATTTGTAGAAAACTGTTGCCACGCACGTAATAAATTTATTTGGATACACAATGAATTTAAACTGGCTGGGAATAAACCAAATAAATATAGTCGTCATTTTAAATTTTATGATAAAATCTTTTGCGTATCTGATAATATACGAAAAGAAATCATAACAGCACTTCCCAAAATGGAACACAAAGCAACTACTCTTTATAATATCGTAGACACATCCGTTATATTAAAGCGAGCAGAAGAACCATGTGGATTTACCGATCAATTTGACGGTACACGTATTTTATCAGTAGGACGTCTACATCCACAAAAAGGTTTTGATATAGCATTGGAATCTTGTAAATTACTGGTACGAAAAGGATATAATATACGCTGGTATATTTTAGGAGAAGGAGAACAACGTAGCACATTAGAAAAAATGATTATTGAATATCAATTGGAAAATAAATTTATTCTTTTAGGTTCTGTCTCTAACCCTTACCCCTATTTTAAGCAATGTGATATTTATGTTCAATCTTCACGTTTTGAAGGATATTGTTTAACATTAGCAGAAGCAAAAATTTTTAACAAACCAATTGTTACAACGGATTTTGCAGGTACTAAAGAGCAAATTAAGGATGGTGAAACAGGCTTAATTGTCAAAACAAATGCTGCTTATATAGCTACATCCATAGAAAAGCTATTAACTTCTAATCAGTTAAGAAATACTTTGTCAGAAAATTTACGTACGCAATCTCTTGGCAAAAACTCATTTCAATTATTAGAGAGCTATCTAAAATGAAGAAAATTGCTATTTTAACATTTCAAAACGCAGATAATTATGGTGCACTTTTACAGGCATATGCTCTTAAAAATATTTTAATGCAAAACGGCAATATTGTAGATATTTTAAATTATTATACAATGTGCCAATGCACTTTATGTAATGCCTAATATCCATACTATATCGCAATACATTAAAAATATATTAAAGCTCTTCCTAATTCCTATACGTTATTATGCACATACTCGCTTTACCGGTTTTCGTAAGCAGTATATAACAGATTTGCCGCCACTGCGGGAATTAACAAAAATTAAAGATAAATATGATTTGTTTGTTACAGGCAGCGACCAAGTTTTTAACCCACGTATTACAGGTTTTGATGATAATTATTTTTTGTCATTTTCATCTGATATTTCCAAAAATGTTTCTTATGCGGCAAGTTTCGGTTTTGAGGCAAAAGATTTATCATTAAAAGAAAAAACATTTATTTGTAAAAATCTGAAACACTTAAAACATTTGTCCGTACGAGAACAAAAGGGGGCCGAAATTATCCGCGCCGTTGCGGGTCGCCCTACCCAAGTTCATATTGACCCTACGCTTTTGCTTACCCAAACACAATGGCAGCCATTAACAAAATTGCCTGTCCGTGAACATTATGTATTACTTTATTTAATGCATAAAGATAAGGATTTAATTAACTTTGCTCAAAGATTAGCTACTGCAAAAGGATGTGAACTTTTATATATTTCCTCTATGCCAGATATTAAGAACCGCGTTCCAGCCAAACACCTTACCCCAACCCCTCAAGAGTGGCTAGGTTTATTTGCAAAGGCGGAATATGTGGTTACTAATTCATTCCACGGTCTGGCATTTTCTATCAATTTTAATAAGACATTTTTTGTAGGGAAATTACCTGCAAGTTGGCCTGCTAATTCCCGCTTGGATAATTTACTTAATATTACCAATTTACATAGCCGTATTTATACTGATTTTGCAAAAAATTATGACGCAATTATTAATTGGACTTCCGTAAATAAGATATTGGAAGATGAGCGTCAAAAAGCCCTAAGTTATTTACAAGAAATTACACATGAAAAGCAAAATGATTAAAATCCTTCAAAAAAACAAATGTTGTGCCTGTCAAGCATGTGCAAATATCTGCCCTAAACATTGTATTTCTATGCAGGCAGATAGCGAAGGCTTTTTATATCCACGCGTGGATAAAACTATATGCGTCAACTGCAACTTGTGTGAAAAAGTTTGTCCTATTTTAAACAAACCTCAAACCTTTCCTGTTTTACAAGCCTATGCCGCAAAACACAAAAACTCGGAGATAAAGTTGAAAAGTTCTTCCGGCGGAATATTTACGGCTTTAGCTAAAGTTATTTTAAAAGAAGGGGGAATTGTTTTTGGAGCAGCTTTTGATAAAAATTGGAATGTTATACATACCTACGCTGAAAATATTGAAGATTTAGATAAACTCCGTCGTTCTAAATATGTTCAAAGCGATATAGGTAAAACTTATCAACAAGCCAAAATTTTTTTGGAGAAAGACCGCAAAGTATTATTTACAGGTACGCCGTGCCAAATTGCCGGGTTAAGAAATTATTTGGGTAAAGAATATCAAAATTTACTTACGGCAGAATTATTTTGCCATGGAGTACCATCTCCCGCTGTTTGGCAAAAATTTTTGGCAGAAAATACACAAAAACAACAAATTACTTCAATAGATTTCCGATATAAACGTTTTGCTTGGGATGCATCTTTCTTAAATATTACTTATAAAGATGGTTCCTGTTTACCATCTGCCCCGCGTTTCTTATTTCCTTTATTAAATGCTAAAAAAGGTTTTTTATTTCGTAATTTTTACCATCTATATTACGGTATTTCAAACTTATATGAACGTCCCTCTTGCCACGAGTGTCATTTTAAAGGATTGGATAAAATGGCAGATTTTTCTATTGGAGATTTATGGGGTGTACAACAAACTTATCCCGCTTTGTATGATAAACAAGGTATTTCTGCAATATTTTTAAATACTGCAAAAGCCAAAGCTATTTTTAACACACTTTCTTTACAGACAAAAAGTATTGATATTCAAAAAATAACTAAATATAACCCTTATGTGCTAACTTCTGTAAAACCTCACCCCAAGCGTGCTGAATTTTTTAAACGTTATAAAACTGAAAATTTTAACAAATTGTTAAAAGAATTATTAAATATTAAATCTCCGGTTTATGAATGCTTAATAAGATTGGTAATCAAAATAAAAAGGAAATAATATGGTCTTTACCGAAAACCGCCGTATTTTTTGGAACATTGTTTTTACCTATGGACGTTCATTAATATCCATAGGCGGGATGTTGCTTATTAGCAGGTGGGTTTTGATGGCTTTAGGACAAGTAGATTTCGGCCTATTTAGTGTGGTAGGAGGATTAGTTGTCTTTATCCAATTTACCAATAATGTTTTGGCCGGTGCCACCACGCGTTTTTATGCTTTTGCTATCGGTGAAGCAAAAAGTGAAGATAATAAAAACGGATTGGAAGTTTGCAAAAAATGGTTTAATACAGCAATATCAATTCATACACTTTTACCTTTACTTTTAATTTTAATAGGATATCCTATTGGTAAATGGGCTATTGTTCATTGGCTTACTATCCCTCCAGATAGAATATATGCTTGTATATGGGTATTACGTTTTACGTGTATTTCTTCGTTAGTGGCTATGGTAAATGTTCCATTTACTGCCATGTATAATGCTAAGCAATATATTGCGGAATTAACTATCTATTCTATGATAGCAACTTTATGTAATGTTATATTTGCTTATTATATGGCATCCCATCCTGGGCTTTGGCTTACCAAATATGCTTTATGGATGTGTTTGGTTACTATTGTGCCGCAAATTATTATTTGTATTCGTGCTATTATCATATTTCAAGAGTGTAAATTGGTCGTAAAATATTTATGGGATAAAATTTATATACGTACTTTGCTTTCTTTTGCCGGTTGGCAATTTTTAGGTGCTTTTTGCAGTCTATTACGATCTCAAGGAATTACCTTACTTATTAACAAAGTATTTGGTCCTATTATTAATGCTTCAATGCAAATTGCCAATCAGGTAAATGCAGGGACATCTACATTGGCTAGCGCTTTAATAGTTTCTTTCTCCCCGGCTATTACTACAGCTTGCGGCGCTAAAGATTATAAACGTATGATGAGTTTAGCATTTGGAGCTTGTAAATTTAGCACACTTTTAGCATTGATTTTTGTTATTCCGC
Source organism: Candidatus Proelusimicrobium bovinum (assembly GCA_902791965.1). Lineage (GTDB taxonomy): Bacteria > Elusimicrobiota > Elusimicrobia > Elusimicrobiales > Elusimicrobiaceae > Proelusimicrobium > Proelusimicrobium bovinum. The sequence goes on from CADAXZ010000050.1 coordinate 4,067, forward strand.
TTGCTTTAGAACTCCCTTATGTAATTAATTTATGGCTTAAAACGCCTCCACCTTTTGTTATCGGTTTATGTTACTTAATGCTTACTTACTATATTTGTGATGTATGTACAACCGGGAACGTGATTGTCATAAATGCAAGTGGTAAAATTAAAGAATATCATATCGTATTAAGTGGTATTTCAATTTTTACACTTCCTGCTGCTATTTTTGCGGTATACCTTGGGGGAAATGTTTATTCTATCGCCGTAATATTGGTTATTGCGATTATTTTAAATTCAGCAGGACGTGTCTATTTCGCTCAGAAATTATTAAATATGTCTGCCAAACATTGGACTAAGGAAATAATGTTCCCTATTTGCAGTATAATTTTTTTATGTGCTATTATCGCATATTTACCGCATTTATTGTTTCCTGCAGGATTTATGCGATTATTTATTACTGTTATGTTTTCGGAATGCCTTTTTATACCTCTTGCTTGGTTCGTGGTTTTAAACACATCTGAAAGAGAATATATACTTACAAAGATAAAATCCATTAGGAAAAACAAAGTATCTATTTAAAAAGATATTAAAAAATATACACGCAAAGTTTATTATTAATAACTTAAAACATATCTTAATAATTATCATAATGCTACGCTAAATAATATAATAATATTACTTTCATATCTTTGTAATTATTAGACGTAAAGTTCCTGTTTTTTTGTATAAAAATTCTTAATTTATGCTTGACAAGTATAAATTGGTTTACTACAATATAGATTGGTTAATAATTTAAACGCAAAAAGGCACAGTTGATAGCACAACTGTACCTAAAATTAAACACCAGTGGAGTCTTTCAAATTCCAAAAGTGTTGCTGTTTATTACTAAATATTAATACATTTTTTGCTATTTGTCAACTCCTCTTGGTGTACAGGAGGTACATAAAATGTACACAAAAGACGTGCCGTTACAACCAAACTCTTGGGAAGAAGCTATTTGTAAGTATGCGCTTTTCCCATTGGAACAGGAAATACCTGCCCCCAAAACTTATATAGAGAAAATCGCCAAAGATTTTCTCCTTAACGAAAAAACATCCACGGATATCCGTAAACTAAAAGAAATTAACCGTTGTATTTCCGCTTGTGAAAGATACGCAGAATATCACAAAACCCCGAAAAAATTCGGAGGACTTACACCTATTGAAATACATGTAGAATATGGTAAAGATGATGATAAATCAAAAAGATCATCTGATATAGTTCCTGATTTGCAAGCACCGCAAGAAAAGTCTGCAGTTTTACCTTGTGAAAATACTACTGAAGATAATAAAGATGCCCCGCTTGAAGGTAAGAATAATAATACTAAAATTACAGATATCCCCAGGGTAAGCGAATTATCCTCAATAAAAGAAGTTTGTGCGTTTTTCTACAGTCTTTCCAAGGATGATGCCTTTAATACTGTTCCGTCCGATAGTAAAGGTGCAAAATCTTTAATTGATAAGCTTGCTACCGAACAGTTTAGGAATTTATACACCACTTATGTTAAAGATAACAACTTATCATGGCAATTTAATATCGCCCGTAAATGCCTTTGTAATTTTTACTGGGAATTACAACAAAAAGAATCTGAAGAACAAAGAAAGCAAGCCGAAGCCAAAATAGCAACAGGTAATTATACCGGTAATTACCAAGATATCGCCGCCGGCATACGGCAAGAACCTCAGTCCGCGGTAGATTATTTGCTAAACTCTACGCAAAACCTTTCAAATACACCTGCAAAGCAGGATAATAAGCCCTTATCATCCAAGCAACCCGATGCAGGGGAAAAAGCTCCGGCAAAAACACCCGCCAAAGATGAGGAAATTTGGATGCAGCGTTTTAGTATAGGTAATACTTGTGATGAAGAAAAAGTCAACCGCCTTGTAAAAGAGTTTTACAACCGTTCCATTGAAGAATTGAAAGAATTTGAGTCTTCATATAGGCAACCTGTTAACCCTTTGGAAAACATGTATATTTTAGCTCCGTTAAGTTTAATAATACAAGAAAAGGAAAATAAAAAAGCGGTGTAGATTGCCGATTACTACCTCGGAAATGACAGTAAAGTAAATATGATACAATAGATATGTTATGGAACAAAATATAATAGATGAAGCAAGTTTATCTAATGCTCGTCGCCTATATGAATCGGGAGATATTAAAAATATAGAAGTAGGCACCACTAAAGGCCTACAGCAAATCCACGCTTATTTGTTCCAAGGATTATATCCCTACGCCGGGCAAATACGTAAGGATAATATCTCTAAAGGTGGTTTCCGTTTTGCAAATTGTCTTTATCTTAAAGAAATTCTGCAAGTAATTGACACTATGCCTGAAAGCACTTTTACCGATATTATTGCAAAATATGTAGAAATGAATGTTGCCCATCCTTTTATGGAAGGAAACGGACGTTCCACACGTATTTGGCTGGATTTAATTTTAAAGAAAAATTTGGGCAAAGTTGTAAATTGGCAAAATATAAATAAAAATCTATATTTACAAGCAATGGAACGAAGCCCCATAAATGATTTAGAATTGCGTGTACTGTTAGAGCCAAACCTTACTGATAAAACAGAAGACCGTGAAGTAATTTTTAAAGGGATTGAGCAATCATACTATTACGAAGGATACGGCCAAGGCAAATAATATCATATCCCCCATAAAGTCCGTAATCGGGGATCTCCACAAATTTTGCGGTACAACAAAGCGGTAGAAATTACCGATTAAAACTCTCAGCAATGGCAAAAGAATATAATATTCGGAAATGGCATAATGTGATTACTAAAGCATATCTTAAAAAGATATAATATATAATATATAGCCAATAACAGGAGCATCTTTATTATGTCCGTATTTAATAACGCAACACTTATGATTACCGGCGGTACAGGAAGTTTCGGTAATACAGTTTTAAAACATTTTTTAACAAGTGATATAGGCCAAATCCGCATCTTTTCCCGCGATGAAAAAAAGCAAGATGATATGCGCCACGAACTCCAGGCAAAACACCCCCAACATGCCAAAAAAGTTAAGTTTTATATCGGGGATGTCCGTAATGCCCAGGCTATTAAAGATGCTATGCACGGTGTGGATTATGTTTTCCATGCGGCGGCCTTAAAACAAGTGCCTTCGTGCGAGTTTTTCCCGATGGAAGCGGTACGCACTAATGTTATAGGAACAGATAATATGCTCCATGCGGCTATGGAATGCGGGGTTAAACGCGTAGTTTGTTTATCTACCGATAAAGCCGCTTATCCTATTAATGCGATGGGGATTTCCAAAGCTATGATGGAACACGTCATTTACGCCAATGCCCGCGTAGCGGCAGAACAGGGCAATACCGTAATATGCTGTACACGTTACGGCAATGTTATGTGCAGCCGCGGCAGTGTAATCCCGCTGTTTATTGACCAAATAAAGCAGCACCGCCCCATTACCATTACGGACCCTAATATGACCCGCTTTTTAATGAACTTGGATGAAGCCGTAGCCCTGGTACAATTTGCCTTTGAACATGCCAACCCCGGCGATCTGTTTATACAAAAAGCTGATGCTTCCACAATAGGAGATTTGGCTTTGGCGGTACAGCAATTATTTGGCAAAACGGAAACCAACATCATCGGTACCCGCCACGGGGAAAAATTATTTGAAACCCTCATGACCCGCGAAGAAAGACTCCGCAGCGAAGATATGGGCCAATATTTCCGCGTAGCAACAGACAGCCGCGATTTAAACTATGATAAGTTTGTCGTAAAAGGGCAGGTACAGACAATGGCCGATGAAGCCTATACCAGCCATAACACCAACCGCCTGGATGTGGAAGGTACGGTAAAAAAATTATTAACAACAGACTATGTAAAAAACGAACTGGAGCAAATGGGTAAATGAAGATACTAATTACCGGTGCAAAAGGGTTTGTAGGTAAAAATTTAGTCGCTAATTTGCAAGCAATTAAAGACGGTAAAAACCGCACAAGGCCTGCATTATCCGTTGAGGAAATTTTTGAATGTGATATAGATACTACGCCCGAACAGTTAGATTCTTTTTGCGCACAGGCGGATTTTGTGTTTAATTTAGCCGGGGTCAACCGCCCGCAAGACCCTAAGGAGTTTATGCAGGGTAATTTCGGCTTTGCTTCCACTTTACTGGGAAGGCTCCCAATACGGTAAATCTAAATTAGCGGGGGAAGAATTATTTTTTGAATATGCCCGTCAGACAGGTTCAACCGTATATGTGTACCGCTTTCCAAATTTATTCGGTAAATGGTGCAGGCCTAATTATAACTCCGCAGTAGCAACTTTTTGCTATAACTTAGCAAACGATTTGCCAATTACGGTAAATAACCGTGCTACAGAATTAGAACTACTTTATATTGATGATTTAATTGAAGAAATGCTAAACGCCTTGGAAGGCCGACCGCACCGTTGCAATTATGACGGTATTAATCCGGTACGGGACGGAAAAGGTATTTTTTGCTATGCTCCGGTTACCTACCATGTCAACTTGGGGGAAATAGTGGATTTATTGGAAAGTTTTAAAGCACAACCTCAAACCTTGCAAATGCCTCAGATACCTTCAGGCTCGTTTGCTAAAAAATTATTTTCCACTTATTTATCTTATTTACCTGCCGGTAAAGTCAAAACTGCTTTTACCGTACATGCGGATGCACGCGGCAGTTTTACAGAACTTGTAAAAACATTTTCAGGCGGGCAGTTTTCCGTCAATGTTTCCAAACCCAGTATTACAAAGGGTAATCATTGGCATAATTCCAAGTGGGAGATGTTTATTGTAGTTTCAGGGCAGGCAAGGATTGAACAGCGCAAAATCGGCTCTAAGGAAGTAATTATATCAGAAGTCTCCGGCACCAAACCGGAAGCGGTATATATGTTGCCCGGCTATACGCATAACATTATTAATTTGAGCAAAACGGAAGATTTAATTACGCTGATGTGGGCAAATGAATCTTTTAACCCTAATATCCCCGATACCTTTGCGGAGGAAGTATAAAATGAAAAGGCTTATACTCTTAGGTGCAGGCGGTTTTGCCAAAACAATTGCGGATATGGCAACCCAGGCCGGAACTTATCACGAAATTTTATTTTTAGATGATAATCCTGCTGCAAAAAACACAAACGGTGTTTGTGCAGATTATGTTAAGTTTAAAGGAGAGGAAACTTTTATGTATCCTGCCTTCGGCAATAATGAAGTTCGCCTCAAATGGATTAACATTTTGGAAAAAGAAGGTATTTTAATTCCCTCATTTATCCATCCTACCGCCTATGTAAGCCCAAAGGCAAAATTAGGCCCTGCAACCGTAGTTTTGCCCAAAGCCGTTATAAATACCAATTGCCGTTTGGAACGCGGTTGTATTATAAATTGTTCGGCAGTTTTAGACCACGATTGTATCTTGCAAGAAGGCGTACATCTGTGTATAGGAGCCTTAATCAAGGCGGAAAACCATTTACCGGCTAAACTAAAAGTTGAAGCGGGGCAAGTCATCGCTAACAGAACCTATCCCTTATAAGGAGAAATTATGAAGAATTTTAAAAATAACGGTAAGTTAAAACTTTTGATTATTGTGGGTACACGCCCGGAAATTATCCGTCTTGCCGCTGTTATCAAAAAATGCCGCAAGTATTTTGATGTATTATTGGCTCATACAGGCCAAAATTACGACTACAACTTAAACGGAATTTTCTTTAAAGATTTACAACTGGATGAACCGGAAATTTACTTAGATGCCGTCGGTAAAGATTTAGGCGAAACAATGGGCAATATTATTGCCAAGTCCTTTGCCCTTATGGTTCAAGTTAAACCTGATGCCGTTTTAGTATTGGGAGATACAAATTCCTGTTTATCCGTTATAGGTGCAAAACGTTTACATATACCTGTTTTCCATATGGAAGCCGGCAACCGTTGTAAAGACGAATGCCTGCCTGAAGAAACTAACCGCCGTATTGTAGATATTATCTCCGACGTAAATTTGGCTTACAGCGAACACGCCCGAAGGTATCTGGCTGATTGCGGTTTGCCTAAAGAACGCACATTCGTAACGGGAAGCCCTATGGCAGAAGTGTTGCATGCCAATTTAAAACAGATAGAATCTTCCGATATTCACAAAAAACTCGGGCTTGGAAAAGGAAAATACATTTTATTATCAGCCCACCGGGAAGAAAACATAGATACAGAAAAGAACTTCCTTTCTCTCTTTACAGCCATTAATAAAATGGCAGAAACTTACGATATGCCTGTTTTATATTCGTGCCATCCGCGCTCGCGCAAACGTTTGGAAGCTTCCGGCTTTAAATTGGATAAACGCGTAATAGCACACGAACCGCTTGGCTTTCACGATTATAACTGTTTACAAATGAATGCATTTTGTGTAGTATCCGATAGTGGTACTTTGCCGGAAGAAAGCAGTTTTTATACTTCTGTAGGGCATCCTATACCTGCCGTTTGTATCCGCACTTCCACAGAACGTCCGGAAGCTATAGAAAAAGGATGTTTTATTATTTCCGGCATTGATACAAAAGGATTGCTGCAAGCTGTGCAAACAGCAGTTAATATGGTTAAAAACGAACCTAACGGCGGTTCATTAGCCGTACCGGATTATGTGGATGAAAATGTATCGGATAAAGTAGTAAAAATCATTCAGTCATATACCGGTATAGTCAACAAAATGGTTTGGCGTAAAGAAAACTAATATTAAAACCGTATTTTATCCCCTGTCGTCCTATAGTACTCTTATCGGGAATCTATTCCTATTTGCCGTTATAAAATCTGTCGAGTGTCTCTATCTGGTATCTACACATATTAAAAACAAAAAGGAGTAGATTTCCGATTACTACCCTCGGAAATGACATATATGATAGTGGGGATTCCCGCTTAATACCTGCTGGAATGACATAATAGTAAAAATATGATAAAAAGGTAATAAGTAAAATGCCCTTTTTATCATGCAAAAATGGTACAATTAAGTATGCTAAAAAATAAACCAGTATCCCTTATAACAGGCGGGGCCGGATTTATAGGTTCCCATATTGCACACACCCTTCTAAAAAAAGGGCATAAAGTTATTGTTTTTGATAATTTTTCTTCCGGTTCACTTGATAACCTTAAAGATATTAAAAAACACATCAAAATAATAAAAGGGGATATAACCGATTTTAAACAACTTAAAACCGCTTTTAAAGGCGTGGATTATGTTTACCATCATGCAGCACTTGTTTCCGTAGCTGAATCCATGGAAAAACCGCAAGATACACAAAAAATCAATATAGAAGGTACAAATAATGTGCTTGAAGCCGCAAGACAAACAGGGGTAAAAAGGGTATTATTGGCATCTTCCAGCGCGGTTTACGGCAACGGAAAGCAAATACCTTATAAGGAAAACGGCCCCACAGATTGCCAATCACCTTATGCGGCAAGCAAACTTATAGGGGAAGAACTTTTAAAAATGTATAACAAGGCTTACGGCTTAAATACCGTTATGGTAAGGTATTTTAATGTTTTTGGCCCAGGGCAAAACCCAAATTCACCTTACGCGGCGGTAATAGCCAAATTTATGCAATTTGCCGAGCAAGGCAAAGCTTTTTGTATAGATTGGGATGGCAAACAATCTCGGGATTTTGTTTTTATAGAAGATGTCGTCGCCGCTACAATTCTTGTTATGCATAAGGGCAAAGCGGGGGAAGTCTACAATGTAGCATCCGGCAAAACATATAATCTTTTGCAGCTTGCTTCAACGATAGAAACCCTTAAAGGGCAGAAACTTGAAAGAACTTTCCGCCCAAAACGCGCAGGAGATGTAAAAAAATCCGCCGCTAATATTACAAAAATTACAAAATTAGGGTATAAACCACAGTTTACCTTAAAACAAGGGCTTACCTTAATGTGTAAAAAATAATTATGAGAATTTTATTTTTCATTATTGACTTTGCTTTTTTTATCCTGCTTACCGCCGCTATGGTAACTTTAAGATACGGCGGGTTTTCTTACAATACATTTTCGGTTACTTTTGAGGCCCTTATCCCTGCTTTTTTAATTTCCACTATGGTTTTATGGGTATTTTCCTTTTACGACTTTAACCTTATACGCAAGAACCGCCTTGATTACAAAAATATTATTATTGCGTTTACTCTTTCGGTATTATTATCTTCCTTCTGTATTTATATTTCCGCTTCAAGACTTAATTTGGCAACCCCTAAATTAATTTTACTTACTGTGTTACTCTCATACTTTTTATACACATATATTTCCCGCAGGATTTACGCCGCTTTTACGATAGCACAACAGAAAATTATGCTATTAGGTAAAAGCAATTCATTAACAGATATTACAAAAGAACTTAAATATTATAAAGAATTTAAATTACAAGGCCCTTTTGAATCAATTTCCGATATTAAGATGGAAAATACAGATATTATAATCATGGGCAGTAAATTCTTGTTGGAAAATAAAGATGCTTGGGCTTTTATTAGTTCAAATTTTATCAGTAAAGGTGTTTTGCTTACAACAGATTATAATTTTTACGAATCGCTTTTCAGAAGATGCAGTAAAGGCAGTCTTAAAGATGCCCAATGGTTGTTGCGCGGTGTAGCATCCAGACAAAGCAGTTATATATACCCTGCTGTTAAAAGGGCTATAGATATTCTGTTCAGTATTGTATTAATACCTGCTTTTTTACCTTTCTTTCTAATTACATGGCTTTTAATCCGTTGTGTTGACGGATGGGACCCTCTCTTTAAACAAAAGCGTATAGGCAAACTTGAAAGTACAATAAATATTTACAAGTTTCGTACAATGAAACCCGGTACGGAAGAAATCAGCCGCCTTGGCAATATTTTAAGGCGTTTCCGCATTGATGAAATACCGCAGCTTATAAATATTTTCCGCGGAGATATTTCCATAGTAGGGCCACGCCCTTTAGCTTTTGAAGATTATAAAGCTATAACAGAAAAAGTACCCGCTAACTCCATAAGAAATATAATTAAGCCTGGCCTTACCGGTTGGGCACAACTTAACTTTAAGGCCCCGCCAAACTATTCCAAGAATAAAGGAGAATTACCAAAAGGATTTTTAGATGCAGCAAAGATACGCCTTTGTTATGATATCTGGTACATTAAAAACCGTTCTCTGTTTTTGGATATAGAAATTATACTTAAGACGGCAAAACGTGCCTTTATAAAGGATAAAACCTTTGATTAAAAAACTTTTATTTACAATTTTTTTATTTATCCCGTTTTTACTGAAAGCGGGGGATTTCCCTTTGGGTATGTATTGCGTTCCTTCCGCAAAGGATATAAAAATACTAAAAAAGGCCGGATTTAATACCATACATACTTATAACCAAAATCCGCAACATCTTGAAACATTAGCAAAGGAAGCAAAAAAACAAGGTGTAAAAATTCTTGTTTACTCAAATAAAATTGAAGGTGATTTAATAGAAGAAGCCAAACACTGGCCTGTTTCCGCCTGGTATATTTACGATGAGCCGGGTGTACACCATTTAACTCCGCAGCGCCTTAAGGAATTAAACAACTCCGCAAAAGCCAAATTTCCGGAAGATAAAACCGCTTTTGTTGTAGGTAAAGCATCCAATTTAAAACCTTATACCGCTATAGCCGATATTATTATGGTGGACTGGTATCCCGTACCGCATTTGGCTTTAACTTCCTTGGGGGAACAAATAAAGGAAGCCAAATACTACTTGGCCAAAGACGGCTACTCAAATAAACCTGTTTGGGCAGTAGTACAATCTTTTGACTGGCGCAATTTTAAACAACACCGCCCGGATGACCAAAGGATAGGGCGTTTCCCTACGGTAAAGGAAATGCGCTTTATGGCTTATCATTCCGTAACGGAAGGAGCGGAAGGCATTTTCTTTTTCAACTATCAAGACCCTAAAAAACATAAACAGGAATGGAAGGCAATTTCAAAGGTAAGCAAAGAACTTTCAAAAATGCAGCCCGTTTTTGCACAAGGTACTGCCGCACCAATCCCTTTTGATATGCCATACGGTTTAAAGGCCAAGGCCTGGCTTTATAAGGGGAAATATTACTATCTGATAGTTAACACTTCCAATAAACAAATCTCTTTGCCGCAAGAACTGCAAAACAAAGCATATAAGACTATATTTAACAAAAAAGTAGATTTTGCCGAACCTTACGGCGTTTATATCTACAAAAAGCATTTATAGTTTTAAGGTAAGTAATAACAATAAATTTATAGGTCTAACGGCCTATAGGAATTTAGGCCCAAATGCTCTTTTAATTACAAACGTCATGATATATCATATTGGTAGAAAGACTATATTCAGGGGTTTAACCTAATGAAATTAAAACCTATATTTAACAAATTTATTGCAGTTTTACTCTCTGCAGTTTTACTTTACTCTTCCGTACCTTTACATGCCCAAAGCGACGTTTGGCTATCAAGCGCAGATCCTAAACCACGGTTAAAAAATCCTTTTTTTGATGACAATCATTCAAGTTCTATTATAGATCCCCTTCATGCAGATAAGATTGATTCATTGCCTTATAATAATATAGACGGCAGGCATTTAACTTATTTTGGGCCGGAAGGCAATAAAATCCTTTATGAAACAGATAACATCAGATATTATGAAATTAATCAAGCAGTTTGGCAAAAATATCATCAGGCAAGGGAAAACTATTTAAATAATATTGTCAATAATTGGGATTATAATGAAGAACATTCCGATTATACTATATATGCAAGATTTGACCATTATGATAAATTATCCTTATGGAAACGCATAAACAATGCAGGGCAGCATTTAACAAAAACCCAAAGAGAAAAATTTATTATGGATACTTACAGGAATCCTCATTGGAAAACATATTTTAATACCATAAAAGATTGGAAAACAAGTAAATACATTAAATTAACACCGCAAAAATTAGCAGACTTAATGAAGAAGAGAGGTAAATCAATAGCAAAGTTAATGCAGGAAAATCCACGTTATCAAAAAGCCTTAAGAGATAAAAGGAATCAGGAAATAGGCTCTCAAATAGTAGCGGGAATAGCTACAGTAGCCTTACTTTTTGCAAGTATATATACATGCGGTGCTGCTTTAGGACCGGGCAGCGGTATGGCTATTGCATGGTTTGGCGGAAGTGCCGCAACAACTGCAATTACTATTTCTTCTGTAAATATAACTAAGACTGTTGCTGTTGTATTACTATTGGAAATAGTAAGTGAATACGGAAGTAATATGGTTGTAGATTTATATGAAGATCTTACCGACAGGTTTATACAGTACAACACACTTAACAATAACGAATATACACAACAAATATTAAATAATATCCGTAAAGTTGTATATAATGACGAGACCTTAAATTATAAAACTATTAAACAACCGGAGAAGCACATAACAGAAGAGGATATAATTAAACTTAAAGCCAAATTATCGGATGAAATAAAAGATTCTCTCACAGATATAGAAAATAACGGAAAAACGCCTGAAAGAGAAAAGATAGAATATCTTAAGTATCCGCCAATAGCACATGATTTTACTGCACCTGCTGATAAATTAAGAGTACAAAAGCCTTTACCTATGCGCTATCCTCAGCAACCATTAACATTACAACAGATACCTTCAGATTGGATAGATGCCGAAAGCCACAAACAAGCCCTTATCCGTATGCACGGGTTTGATGTAATTGAAGCGGAACTGCAATACAGCACAGATAAAATAAAATATGATTTAGCCTTATTAGATATTATCAACCTGTTAAGAGATGATGAAAATATGTGTTTTGACGGAGAAGATTATTCCTGTAACCCCAGCAGCATAGCATTAAGCCATAACGGGCGCTTAATGTGGCGTACGCCTGAACTTAAAAAAGCGCTTAATGCCATATACGAAATTGATACATCAAAACCAAAAACCATACAGAAAAATCCCGGATATTATATTCCGCCACTTTCAAGGACATACCAATAAATTACGATCCCCCTAAGAAAGATACGGGGGATTTTATTAGGCCAAAAGGCCTATAAAAATATAGGACAAAAGACTCTTTTTTTATTTTAAGTTAACTTATATTATAATAATATATAGATGCTCATAAGGAGAATGTTATGTTTCTAAAAAAGACCATAGCGACAGTACTTTCAGTATATTTATTTTTAGGGGCTTTACCTTTGCAGGCACAAAATTATTTTGGTAATAACAATAACTATAACTATTCTTGGCCTAATTATTTTAATTACCAACCGCAAACAAAAGCCCAAAAAGATTCTATTGCTGCAGAACAAAGGAAAAAGGCAGTAGAACACAATAAGCAGTTAGATCAAAGATCTATGTTATTCTTAGGCAGTTCTGCATATAGCGGTTTAGGTTATTTTGACAGGCTTTACATTTGGAAAAAACGCAACCCTCAAAAGACTAAAAATAAAAATTTTACAAGCTTTGGTAAAGATGCATATATAGACCCTGCTTGGGCTGACTACCGTCAAGCTATTAAAGATTTTTACTATACCGCTCACCGTACTGCTAAACCTTATCAGGTAATGCAAGAAATGCAAAGCAAAAGTAAAAGAATTGGCGAACTTTTAAAGAATAATCCGCGCTATAAAAAAGAAGTAAGAAAAGCCAAAGTTAAAGAATATGCCGGTGCAGCACTTGAAGGTATTGTAATAGGGCTTTTAACTGTTGCAACTGTTTATACTTTTGGTGCCAGCGCAGGTGCGGAAGGTGCTTTAATAGCAACTTGGTTTGGTGCAAGTGCTGCTACTACAACAGTCGTATCAACAGCAACAGTAAACTTTACAAGGGCTTTTGCTCTGGTAGTTTTAGGGGAAATATTTATCACTTTAGGCGACGAAATTACAATAAACCTTTACGAAGATCTTACAGACCGCCTTATCAGGTATAAATATATGGATAATATGAGCCATGCAAACGAACTTATTGCAAATATTAAATCTGCTATAGAAAGCGGGGATGTAACTGCTAATGTCGGCAAAGGCAGCAAAGTTACTCAGAGCAGCCGCTGGCTTGATGAATCTTCACAAAAAGAATCTATCATCCGCCTTTACGCCCTTGGTGTTATTGAAGCGGAACTGCAATACAGCAACGACCCTCTTTTGGAAAGAACACCTCAATTAACAAAAGCACTTAAGGCTATAAACGCCATGGATAAGCCCTCTAACGGAAGCAGAAATTTACAAAACCATCCCAGAGGCTGGAACATGGGCAACGGTACTACGGTAATTATGCCGCATATGTAATTTAAAATGACACAATTAAAGCCCCGCTTTTAAGCGGGGCTTTTTGCTTTTTATTTTAATGAACCTTTAATATTTATGACTATAAAGTGGAAAGATAGCGCTCAATTTCATAACTTGAAATATGAGTGCGGTAATGATCCCATTCTATATCTTTATTGGCGATAAACTTTTCAAAGGTATGTTCGCCCAAAATTCCTTTTACAAATTCGGAATTGCGGGTATAGTTTACGGCCTCGTAAAGATAAGCGGGCAAAGTTTCTATTTTGTGGGCTTTTCTTTCTTCTTTAGTCATACGGAAAATATTATCTTCCGTTATGGGCGGTATCTGCATTTTATTTTTAATACCGTCTAATCCTGCACCAAGCATAACCGCAAAAGTTAAATACGGGTTACAGGCAGGGTCAGGGAAACGACATTCAATACGCGTTGCATTGGGCTTTCCGATTTTAACCTGCGGGATACGCACTAAAGTACTACGGTTTTTGCGCCCCCAAGCGATATAGGCTGGTGCTTCATAGCCAGGAACTAATCTTTTATAGGAATTTACCCATTGATTAGTTACAGAACAAATTTCCTTAACATGGACCAAAATTCCAGCAATATATTGACGGGCTGTTTCAGAAAGGTATAAAGGATCTTTAGCATCAAAAAATTTATTTTCGCCTTTACTGAAAAGCGATTGGTGCACATGCATACCGCTACCGTTAATCTTAGCTATAGGTTTAGGCATAAAAGTTGCATAAACGCCGTTTGCCGCCGCTACTTGTTTTACAACGGTACGGTAAGTAATAACCTTATCGGCCATTTTCATAGCCTCATCATAGCGCAAATCTATTTCATGCTGAGAGGGGGCAACCTCGTGATGGGAATATTCAACCCTTATACCTAATTTTTCCAGCATCTGCATAGTTTGACGGCGTATTGCATAGGAAGAATCCAACGGTATGGTATCAAAATAACCAGCATGGTCTAAAGTTTCCGGGTGGGTATTATCACGGAAATAAAAATATTCAAGTTCAGGGCCTACCATAAACTGGTCAAAACCGGCCTTTTTCATTTCTTCTATATTGCGTTTTAAAATATAACGCGGATCACCTTCAAACTGTTTGCCATCGGTCGTCTTAATATCGCAAAAAACTCTTGCAATAGGCGCACCGGTCAAATCCGGGGGGAACATCTGGAAAGTAGCTAAATCAGGCAAGGCTACGAGGTCAGATTCGTAAATACGAGCAAAACCTTCTACCGATGAACCGTCAAGCCCCATACCTTCCGTAAGGGCATATTCAAATTCTTTATAAGAAACGGAAATAGACTTAAGTTTGCCTAAAATATCAACAAACCACAATTTAAGGATTTGGATATCGTTTTCTTCCATCAATTGTAAATATTCTTTTATTTTTGCCTTTTCTTCGGCTGTTCTTTGTAACATAATATTTCTCTCTTAAATAATATTCTTATATTTTACCTTTTTTAAACTTGTTTGCGGAATTTGTTTAATAATACAAATATCGTCTAATGCAACAAATTTATAACAAAATCCCGTATCTGCTTAGATGCGGGATTATTATAAAAAAAACTCCCCGAAAAATTTTGGGGAGTTTTAACTGCTTTAACTTAAAACTTTAATTAAAAGATGGCTTTTACAAATACGCCTGCTTTATTGCTGTCGTAATCGGCACCTTTAACATTGGAGTTTCTTGTTCTCCATTGATACCAGACACCGGCAGAAAGCCATTCTTTAAACTGATAATCTACGCTCGGGCGAACGGTGTAAAGGTCATCATTTCTCTTTACGCCGTTATTATTGGCGCGGTCATAGTCCATATTTTCATAGGCTAAAGTTAAACCAAGGGTTAACTTATCGTTTAATTTATGCGCACCGTATAAGGAAACTAAAGTATCGGCAAAATATCTGTTATTGATATAAGCGGTTTCTTCAAATTTCCTTTCGCCTGATAAGCGGATTTTATCTTTAGCGGTTACATTCCATTCTAAGGCTACAAAATAACCTAACATATCTTCGTAACTGCTGTAATTTTCAGCATCTACGCCATAATGACGCATAGTATAAGTAAGTTTTGCTATACCGTCAATTTTAGGGGCAACTTTACCGTCAATACCGATAGCGAATGTATCACCGTGGGAATCGTTGAAAGAACCACCGATTTTATTTGTTGTTCTGTGGTCATAATCGATATTGGTATAAACATACTCAATAAAAGCACTCGTTTTGGCAGAAATATTCCAAAAGGCCTCAACGCCGGCATTTATGCGGTTGCGGTTTAAGTTGCTGTAATCCTTATCAATGTAGTGATCATAAGAATCATTAGCCGTTACGCCGATACCGAACATTTTTTCTCTGGAAGTTCTGGCAGATAAATAAGCATTGTTATTGTATCTTTTTGCTCTTTCGGTTAATTCACTGTTGGCAGGGTCGGAAGTATAGAGGAATGTATCACCTAATTTTACCAAGTCATTGGAAAGATTAACATCTGCATAAGCATTCCAAAAACCATTCTTGCTGTTCTTTTCCGTATAAGCATTATAACCGCCCATACCGGTAGCACTTAAATTTAAACCTGTACCGGCAATAGGATTTTTATAAGCAATACCGGCTTGGGTGGAACTTATGAAAGAATCTTTTTCATCACCGTCGGTAAGATAAATATTATCATCGTAAGATATGTCTTCGGAAACCATAAACTTCAAATCTCCGGCGAAAGCACTATTTACGAATAAGGCACAAATTGCCAATAAGAATAATCTTTTCATATTTCTAAACAAATCTCCTAATTATAAAGTCGGGGCAGAAGGGCTTAAATCTTCTTCCGCTTCGATTATGTTTTCCGTTGCCTGCTGGTTTGCAGCACTTTCCGTAACGGTAGTATCTACGAAGGACGGAGTGTCATTATCTGCACCGGTAGAACCCGCTTGAGTTGCTTCCGCTTTTGCTGCTTTTGCTGCTTCTTTAGCAGCTTTAGCTTCGGCTTTGGCTTTGGCTTTAGCAGCTTTTTCATCTTGTTTGGCCTTTTCTTTAGCGGCTTTTTCTTCCGCTTTAGCTTTTTCTTTAGCGGCTTTTTCCTGTGCTTCCTGCTCTTCTTTAGTTAAAGTCTGTGCAGCTTGTTTAGGTAAGGCAACCATCATAGCTGTTTGGCCTGCTCTCATAGCGGATGTTTTACCGCTTGCATTGGTAATCTGGATATTACCCTCTTGTACATTTATGGTATTAGTGTTCGGGTTAACTACCACAGATGCCAAACCTTCACTGCTGACGGTAAGATTGCTTAATTTTACACCGGCCATATTAGCACCGTTAAGTATTATATTACCGTTTTCATCTTGTCTTACCACCAATTTTACCCCTGCGGGAACGGTTATCTTAAAGCCGTTGTAATTAACTACGGTTTCTTCTGTGCCATCAGTACTTACGACAGCGTTTTTGTCAATTTGTACTTCTTTGTCGCCTTTAGTCAATGTTATTGCAGAATTGGAAAAAACTGCAAGCAACAAAAAAGTAAACATTACTGTTACTATTCTCTTCATTACTTTACTTCTCCTGTCTTTCTGACATTTTAATTTAAAACTTATTACAGATAAATTTTACCATATTTTGATTATTGTTGATATTCTTTTTGGGATTTTTTGGAAAAATATAAAAAAATATGTTACAATTTCTCAATTTTTTTATATAATTTGTAAAGAGGTAAAAAAATGCAGCACGATAATATTGGTAATATTATACATATTTTTAATACAGGAATTTCCCTAAAAACTATCGGGAAGTTATCCCTTTTGTGCGGCAATTTATATATTTCCAGCATTTTTACAAGGTGTGTATTTTTTAACAATATGGGTAGATCTATTTTAAATTATTTAATTAAGTCCATTATGTTAAGACACCATATAAACATGCAGATGCTGAAAGTATAATAAGAAATTTTAAAATATATTTTATATAAGTAAGACCTGCAAAAGAACAAAAAAGAGCAGGTCTTATTTTTTTAGTAAGTAACCGTAATAAAAAGATTTCTGCGGAATATAAACAAATAAATAAAAAGGTAAAAATTCCGCAATGTTAAAAAAAGGAAAAAGAGCCGCCCCCAAAATAAAAATAAAACAATAAGGCTCTTTAAAACGGTGAAATAAAATGAAGACACTTATATTAAAGGTGTACAAAAAATCCGTTGCGCTTACATTAGCTTTCTGTTTAATTACAGAATTAAGCACACAGGCTTTAGCAAATGTAAACGAACTGTTTACAAACGGATATGAAGATGCCGCAAGCGGCTTTTATGTAAAAGCCCCTGCGCACGAGCAAACCGCCCGTTTTGACCAGGCATTACAAAATGCCTATGAACGCGGCGAAAGCGCAAACATCTACGAAAATGCTTTGCGGCTTATGCTCAAAACCGCTACCGAAAATGCTTCCGTTTCCTCTCAAGCAAAAAAACTTTCATCTGCTAAAATAAACGGTAAAAATAAATATGGTAATATGTGGCCGTCTTACACAGCCATTACCGCGGGTAAAGAAATATCTTTCTTGGAACAATCCCTAATGCAAACTTTGGCTGTATGTATCCAAGAACCGCAAGTTATGCCGTTTAAGGATTTTAAACCTTTATATGAAAATTTCGTTTTATCTTCCGCACAGCAATATATTAAGGATAACCCTGATTTCAGCGCCGTACCTTTTAAAAACAAAAGAGATGCAGCCGCGGCAGAAATACGCAAAAATTATCCTGCACAATCCGTATATAAGGAATATACAACCGAAGCAAAAGCCGAAATAAACTGGCGTAAAAACAATCAAGCGACCGTTGCAGATTATTGCCGCCGTTCCGCTTACGCTTATATAAAAGCCATAGGTGCGCCTGCTTTAACTTTCCAAACCGCTATGTTATTAAAAGATTTGGAAATATACGGACAAAAGATACTCACTGCCGCAGATGTAAATGAGATATATGAATATAATACCAAAAGACTTGAAATTCAAGATCTTTCTGCCTTGGAATTAAATATTTTATCAAGCGAAAGCAAAAAGAAAGTAGCCTCAAGGCTTGCTGCAGATATAACCGAAAATATAATATTAGGTGCGGCTTTTTCAAAGAACAGAGATAAAAGATATTGTTCCGCTGTTGAAAATCTTATTTATAAAAGCGAAGACGGTGTAGCATTTTCACAGATTTTAGCGGCAGGATTCGGTTCTTTGCTTGCAAAAGACGGATTTAATAATATAGAAAATATCTTAAAGAAATATACCCAAAAAGAATATAAAGGCCCTAACATTTTGGAGTATATAAATTTAAGTCATTGGGCAAAGACGGCAGAAACCGCAGGGGGAAAATATTTAGGTAATATCTCCGAAAAGACACAATACACCACAAAGTATGCCTACGGGAACACTTTTACCGATATAGCCCGTCTGCTTTCCGAGGACGGCAGAACCCAAAGCCTTTCTTTGCTTTACCGCTACGGAACAGGCAACAATGCCCCGATAAAACCTTTTTTGGCAGGTGCTTTAACAAGTAAAAGGAGCGGTGTAAAACAGGAATATGCCCAAAAACAAGCCCTTGCACTTGTAAATACCGAATTAGGGGATATTACCGCTACACAAGAATATGACCTTGATACCGCCTTACTTAATAAATACCCGTCAATAAAAAATGATTTGGGTAAATATGCCGTTGTAAGCCAAAGCGCTAAAAATGAAAAAGCAAATAAAAAAATTGCTTTCGGATACCTTAAAAGGGCTGCTTTCAGCGGAGATATTATACTTGCCGTCTGGGGTATAGCGGGCTTAGCAAAACTAACCGGAAAAACATTTACCATAAGCAAGGCCGCTTATACTGCGGCAAAGGCTGCAAAAATACCGAACAATGCCGCCAGAGTAGCCTTTTTAAAAACAAATTACACTTCAATTAAGCCTTATATTTCAGCCCAAAGAAGTTTAAACCGTTTTGGCAATAAAATAAAAAATTTAGCGGGTGTAAAAATATCCGCAAGACAAGCGGCTAAGTTATCTTCGGACTTACGCAATAATCAGATTGCCGCTTTAGACGCACAAAGAAAAGCAAGCGCTTTAAAATCTGCCCGGCTTAATACGCCTAAAGCGCTGGCAAAAGCAGAACTTGATACAAAAAGATATGAAGCAGCTGTTTTGCAAAATGAACTTATCTTAAATCAAAAATTATACGGACAGGGGTATAATTTTAAAATAACATCTTATTTAGATAAAGTACGAGCTTATAATGCCGGCAGAACTTCCGTTGTTCCGCAAGCGCCTGTGTTTACTGCCGCAGAAAATAATTATGTAAATCTTTACACAAGGTTTCAAACCGCAATCGGCGACCTTAGACAAGCACAAAACAACTATAACGGGCTTAAATGGTATAACAAAGCACTTATCAATCCGTTAAAGAACTGGTGGACAGAACCTTACAGCGGCAAACTTTATTTACCTATTACGGAAATGGAAACAAGCCAAGGCACTACCATTGCAAAGGCTTTAGGATTACCTGAAACTTCTTATAAAAGCCCTGCTTTAACACTTTCTGCTACAAACACAGTAAAGCCCGTTAACCGCATAACTAAAGTTTACAGTTGGATGGAAAACCACCATCTTCCTCTTGCCGCACAGGGTTTAAGGCTGATAAACAATAAAGCCGCTATTTTGGGAACTACCTTACTGTTTAACTATAATGTAGCAACAATTACTCCGGCTTTGGCAAACGGCACAAGAACTTTAGCGATGACGGAACAGGTAATCTCTGCACCTAAAACGGCAAAAGCATTTAATATATTTACCTTAAGCGCTAATGATATTGCCCGTACTTCCGGTTTAAGGTTTTCAAGCATAAATCCCGTAAATGTTATTGACCCTAAAATACTCAGCCATTTCGGTACTGTGCCGCTTATCAGTGGTGATATAATAAAAGGCAACACTTCTGCTTATTTATTATCTTCTGCCGGAAATTTCCTTAAACATACTGTTGCGGGATTAAGCCTTCCTGCCTTCTTTCTAAAAAACTTGGCAGGCAAAAGCAGTTTTTGGAAAACACCTTCCTTAGCTAATGCCAATGCTGCCGGCACTGCTGCGACGGGTGCGTTTTTACCACGTATTGCACCTTTCTTATTTAAAAAGGACAGTAAACCCAGAGCATCTGCATTTATCTACAACTTTCTTGCGGCTACCACGGTAACGGCAACAGCCCCTCTTATCAGCCAAGTCTATAATTTAGACACGAACTTTACTAATACGGTTATCAGCCTGATAAGTTATTTACCTGCCATTGCAACACCTTTTATGGGATATTTCTTTAACAAATACGGTGTAAGCAATATGGCAAAAGTGGCTTCCTTAGGCACATTGGGCGGTGTTGCAATGACTATATTAGGCGGATTTAACGGCTTTAGCGATGCCGGAACTACGGCAGGCCTTATAAGCACATTGGGCGGAATAACTTTAATGTCTTTAAGTAATGAGATTAAATATTCCACGATATACCCGCTTATTGATACTAACTTTAACACCCAAAAAGCCCTTTCTCTTACTACGCAGACTTCTATGGCAAGGAGTTTGGGAACGATCTTCTTTTTGGAATTCGGTCCTTTGCTTAATATGGCCTCAACGGCATTAGGATTTGGGCAAATTAACAATACTATAGTTATGCCTCTTTTGCTTCTGCCTTTAAGCAGTGCAGCGGTTATATCTATGATGAAGGGCAACTATAAAGATGTTCCTATGCCAAAAGAACAAAAAGGCTCTCCGTTAAAAGGTCTTGCAGATGTCTTTAAAAATGACCCCGATGCAAAAAAAGCGGCTGGCTCTTTTGCATTTATTGAAGCGGCAGAACTTACGACTTCGCTTTTAGTATTTTCTATGGCGCAGGAGTTTTACGGCCCGCTTTCCAATATACCTAATATTTTGGGCGGTGTGCTTATTTATACAACTATGGGCCTTGCCAGAATGGCCTGCGGCGAACTGCAAAAAAGAGGTATTTTATCTTCTTTAGGCACTTACAGGCTTTCCGGCTCTTTGGCATTAGGAGGATTAAGCCTGTTTGCTATGGGAGGTATTTCGCCCTTGGGGCTTGCCGGTGCGGCTATGTACTTTGTAGGCGATGCCAATATGTTCCCACCGTTATTAAACACAACACTTAAAGGCAAAGGGGATAAAACCGCAAATATCACTTTACTGATATTCAGTTTTTCCACCCTTGCGGCAAGTGGGGGATACATATTAAGTTTAGTATCTACTTTGGCAGGCTCTTTACAATTTGCGGTAATTGTGCCTATAACATTTTTAGGCTCGGCTTTGGCTTTGGCAAGGCCTATCTTTGCCAAATACAAAAAGCCTACATACCAAACAGGATATTCATTAGCACCGGCGGTCGTTTATGCAGATAACGAACAAGATATAAACCCTGACAAAAAGGTACATAAAATTTC
>CADAXZ010000051.1 GCA_902791965.1 Candidatus Proelusimicrobium bovinum
TATATGCTTTAGTAGATTTATGTGCAGGAAAATAGCATAAGCATATTACTTTTAGACTTATGCTAAGGCGTATTGTTTTTATGGCTTTATGTTTTACATATAATGTAAAATATTATTTATGAGAAAATTTAACATTCCAAGGCGTTTTAGAGCCTTTTTACTTTTTGCATTTTGTAATGCTTTATTCTTTACGCTTATCAGGTTTGTATTTTATTTTGTAAATAAACCCGATGAGGTATTATCTTCTTCATCCGTTGTAAAAGCCTTTTGGATAGGCTTCCGGTTTGATTTACGCATAGCATTTTTGTTTGCTTTGGCTTTAGGGATTTTCTTCCTTTTCCCTTACAAAAAATGGCTTAAAAAATTTGAACTTTGGCTTTTTACTTTTGCTTTTGCCGCAATAATGCTTATTTATTTTGTGGACTTCGGCTATTATGCTTATTTGACGGAAAGGATAAACGCATACATTTTTGATTTGGCCGCCAATACTGCCACTTCTGCGGAAATGGTCTGGCAGAGTTATCCCGTAATAACTTTAAGTTTTGTACTTTTTGCTTTATCGGCCGGTTTTTATTTTTGTTTTAAAAAACTGCTTGATTTTGCTTATTACGGGGAGCAGGGCCGTAAAAAAGATTATTGGTATGCACTTATAGGCCTTTTGGTCGCGGCGGCTTTTGTTCACGGCAGGTTTTCCCAATATCCTTTAAGGTGGAGTAATGCATATTTCAGCAGTAATTCTTTTATTTCCGCTTTGGCTTTAAATCCGCTTCAAAATCTTTTTGATACTTATAAATTTGCCAAAGACGGCCAAACTTACGACGAAAACAAAGTCCGCGAGTATTATGATTTGGTTGCGGATTATTTGGGTGTAAAAAATAAAGACAAACAAAAACTTAATTTTGAGCGTATTATAACACCGCCCCTGCAGGAAAAGTCTTATAATGTTGTGGTAATATTGACGGAATCTTTTGCTTACGATAAATCTTCCTTCAATAATCCGGAACTTGAAACTACTCCAAAAATGGCGGCTTTGGCACAAAAAGGCAGATTGTTTAAGAGTTTCTTTACGCCTACTGCAGGTACGGCAAAGGGGGTGTTTACTTCCATTACGGGTATGCCTGACACTTCCGCGGTAAAAACATCATCACGCAACCCTGTTATAGTGCGCCAGCATACGCTGATAAACGACCTTGACGGTTATAAAAAATTCTATTTTATCGGCGGCAGTACAAATTGGGGTAATATCCGCGGGCTTTTGCAATACAATATTGAGGGCCTTAAAATATTTGAAGAAGGCACTTATGAAAATGTTGAAAGAAACGATGTCTGGGGGCTTTCGGATTTGGATATGTTCCGCTATGCCGCAAAGGAATTATCCAAAACACAGCAGCCTTTCTTTGCTTTTATACAAACTTCGGGTTTTCACCGTCCTTATACAATACCCGAAGACCGCGGCAGTTTTAAAGAAATTATACAAGACGAAGATTTGCTTAAAGAATACGGATTTAGCGGAAATGCGGAATATAATTCTATGCGTTTTCAGGATTATGCAATGGGGGAATTTTTTGACCTTATTAAAGACGAGCCGTTTTATAAAGATACTTTCTTTTTTGTTTACGGCGACCACAGCCTTACCGTTCCTAAATCAAAAAATACGCCTAAAGCAATTATTGATTTGGAACTTACCACCAACAATACCCCTTTAATTGTAGTCGGGCCGGATATAGAACCTTCCGTTGATGAATTGCCGGCAAGCCAGGCCGATATTACCGCAACTGTTTTAGGGCGGCTTGGCAAACCTTACAGGGAAACTGCTTTAGGCAGGGATATTTTTGACAGCAGCATCAGCCGCGGTGCTTTGGTTATAGCATCTTCCGGCGCACCTTTAAGAATAGGCTTTGCGGAAGATGAATTTTATTATACGCTTTGGCCTTTAAAACAGGGTATGTTTAAATACCGCTCGGACGATTCCGAAACGGATTATTGCCCGCAGTATCCGCAAAAATGCGAGCGTATGAAGTCCCTTGCACAGGGCCTTTACGAAACCGCCAAATATATGGCATATCATAATAAATAAAGTATGAGCGAATATAAAAAATGATAATAAGCGGTGAAAATTTTCTTTTAATAGCATCGGTTTTGCTCTTTTTCAGTATCGTAGCGGGCAAGACGGGCTACCGCTTCGGCGTGCCTGCACTGCTCATTTTTTTGGGTGTGGGAATGGTGTTCGGCAGTGAAGGCTTCGGTTTGCAGTTTTCAAGTTTCAAACAGGCGCAGTTTATCGGTATGACGGCCTTAAGCGTTATTTTATTTTCGGGCGGTATGGATACGAAATCTTCGGAAATCCGCTCCGTGCTTATTGAAGGTATAGTCCTTTCCACTTTAGGTGTAATGCTTACGGCTCTTATAACTGGTTTGTTTATTTACGGAATGGTAAAGTTGTTTCCAAATCAGGTTTATATGAGTTTCGCCGGATGTCTTTTACTCGCGGCGGTTATGTCCTCTACGGATTCGGCTTCTGTCTTTTCTATATTAAGGTCAAAAAATCTTTATTTGGCAAAAAATCTGCGCCCGCTTTTGGAACTTGAAAGCGGCTCTAATGACCCTATGGCATATATGATGACTATTCTGCTGATACAAATATTGACTTCTTCCGGCGTAAGTTATGATATTATGCTTTGGACTTTGGTCATACAGTTCGTCTTAGGTATAGTGTTTGGCTACCTGATAGGGCGGCTTGCCGTTTTTGTTATGAATATTATAAACCTTGACTATTCAGCACTTTATTCTATACTTTTACTTGCCTTTGTGCTTTTTGCTTTTGCTTTTACGGATTTGGTTGGCGGCAACGGTTATTTGGCAGTTTACATAGCAGGCCTTGTCGTAGGCAATAATAAAATGATATACAAAAAAAGCGTAATAACTTTTTTTGACGGGCTTACTTGGCTTTTCCAGATAATAATGTTTTTGGTGCTTGGCCTTTTGGTAAATCCAAGCGAACTTATAAAAGTGTGGATTCCTGCAATAGGTATAGGTATATTTATGATTTTGATTTCCCGCCCGTTAACGGTTTTTGCCTGTCTTTTACCTTTTAGGAAATTTAATTTGAAAGCAAAAGCATTTATTTCTTGGGTGGGGCTTCGCGGTGCTGTGCCTATAATTTTTGCTACTTATCCCTGCGTTGCAAAAGTGCCGTATGCCGATACAATGTTTAATATAGTGTTTTTTATTACTATAATTTCTTTAGTAGTGCAAGGGACAACCGTTCCTGCAAGCGCAAAGATTTTGGGTTTAATAAGCGAACCTGAAAATATTAAAGATTTCGCTGTGGAACTGCCTGAAGATATGGCAATTACGGCCGAATATAAAGCAGACGAAAATTTTGTAAAGGCTAACCCGTCGGCGGGCAGTATCGATTTTATTGACGGCGTAAGTTTAATGATGATGAAACGGGATGATAAATTTTTTGTACCTAATGCCAAGACCGTCTTAAAAAAAGGCGATAAACTTTTATTTATCGCATCCAAGGAAGAAGATTTACAGGATTTTTGTGCCAAAGCCGGTATAGAAAACTATGAAATCTATACTAATTAAAAGGAGGTTAAATAATGATATTGTGGATTTTAGGGGGAATAATACTTTTTATTTCCGTTTATGTAGTAGTACAATATAATCTTTTGGTAAGTTCCAAAAATACTGTCAGTATGGCTTGGGCAGATATAGAGGTGCAATTAAAACGAAGATATGATTTAATCCCCAATTTGGTGGATATTGTAAAAGGCTATGCCAAATATGAAGCCGAAACAATAGAAAAAGTTATAGCAGCGCGTAATGCCGCAATGGCGGTAAAAGAAGGCGGCGCAAAGGAACATTCAGACGGACAAAACCAATTAGGCTCTGCTTTAAAAAGCCTTTTTGCAGTTGCGGAAAATTATCCGGATTTAAAAGCGAGCGATAATTTTTTAAAACTTCAATTTGAACTTACGGATGTAGAGGACAGAATAAAAGCATCGCGCCGTTATTATAATACCAATGTTATGGATTATAATATCAGAAGGGAACAATTCCCCGGCAATATAATTGCTGCCCAGTTTAATTTTAAGCCTGCGGCATTTTTTGAACTCCCTTATGAAGAAGCCGTCGCCGCAAGCAAAGTTGTGGAGGTTAAATTCTAATGGATATATACGGAGAGATTGCATCAAATAGAAGAAAAACAATTTTAATAATATTGGCATTTCCCCTTCTTTTAGCGGCTTTGCTTTATATTACTTTGTGGATTTTTTATGCGTTTTCTTATGACCCTTTAGCAGGGGAAACAGTATCAGGGCAGGTACACGGTTTGTTTTTAGTTATCTTGCCTGTTTTAAGTATTCTTTCAATAGGCTGGATGATTATAAGTTATTTTATGGGCGGAAATATGATGATGAGTATGGCAGACGCCAAGGAAATTAAGCGTGCCGATGCCCCTGAAATTTACAGCCTTGTGGAAAATATCGCAAAAGTTGCGGGTGCTCCTACACCAAGAGTTTTTATTATGAATACTTCTATGTTAAATGCCTTTGCAACGGGGCGTGATCCGCAGCACGCAGCAATCGCTTTGACTACCGGTATAATCGGCAAGTTGGAAAGGCCGGAACTTGAAGGCGTAATCGCACACGAAATGGGGCACATTATTAACCGTGATATAAGAACTACTATGCTTATAAGTACAGGTGTAGGCGTGCTTACTTTAATAGGTAATATTTTAATCCGTGTGCGCGGCGGGCGCGGTAAAAGCGGGAGAGGCACTTTGATTCTAAATATCGTAGGGGTTGTGCTTTTGATTTACGGTGCTTTCCTTGCGCCGGTAATAATGTATGCACTTTCAAGACAAAGGGAATATCAGGCCGATGCTACTTCGGCTTATCTTACGCGCAATCCTCTTGCTTTGGCTTCCGCGTTAGAAAAGATTAGCGGCAGAAGTGAACTTGAAGCCGCTTCTAAAAATGCTTTTTTATCTGCCGTATGTATAGCAAATGCCAACGGGAAAGGGTTTTCAATATCAAGCCTGTTTGCTACTCATCCGCCGATAGAAAAACGCGTGGCAGTGCTTAAAGGCATTAGACAAAATTAAACTTATTTAAGGTTATTTTAAAAATCCCCGCTGGGGGCACAATATATAAAAATCCCCGCTTAACGGCGGGGATTTTGTATGTAAGGAAATATATTAATCTTCCCTGTAATGTGTGCCGCAACTTTGCTTGTTTTTCAGCGCGGCATAAGTTATCAGCAGGGCAGTTTGTGCGGCATTACGCAGTTTAAGCAAATCTTCCGTAATTTTATAGCCTTTGTAAAAGACGGAAATTTCATTTTGCAGATGCCTTAAAATCTTTTCTGCACGGCGCAGGCGCTCTGCGCTTCTGATAAGGCCTACATAATTCCACATAGTGTTTTTGATTACGGCAATATCCTGTAAAATCAAATTTTTATCCGGCAGGGCTTGCGGGCTTTGCCATTGTTTTGGTTTAGGGATATAAAATTTATTCTTTTTTATTTCGGTTATATCTGCTTTAGCCGTTAAAGAAGCCGATGCTGCCGCCTCAAGCAGGGATGTACTTGCCAAGCGGTTTGCACCGTGAAAGCCGTTGCAGGCACATTCGCCTATTGCATTAAGGTTTAATATATTTGTACGGCCTTTTAAATCTGTATAAATTCCGCCGCAAAAATAGTGCATGGCAGGTACTACGGGGATAGGTTCTTTAGTAATATCCACACCGCCTTCAAGGCAGGTTTTATAAATATGCGGGAAGCGCTGTTTTATAAAATCCGCACTCATACAGGATAAATCCAAATAAACACAATCTGCCCCCGTTTTAAGCCTTTCGTGTTCTATAGCGCGGGAAACTACATCCCTTGGCGCAAGGTCTTTTAAAGGGTGGTAATCAGCCATAAATCTTTTGCCCTTTTCATTTATCAAAACTGCGCCTTCGCCGCGTACCGCTTCGGAAATTAAGGCACTTCTGCCTTTGGCAAATACCGTCGGGTGGAATTGGGTATATTCCATATTGATAACCCTTGCACCTATTCTGTAAGCCATAGCGATACCGTCGCCGTAAATTGAGGGGGAATTTGTAGTATGTTTGTAAATCTGCCCTACGCCGCCGGTTGCCAAAACAGTTTTTTTTGCGGTTATCGCACAAACTTCCAAAGTTTTATTATTTAAGATATAAGCGCCAAAGCAGGTTAAAGGTTTATAAATATCAAAGTAATTTGCGGAACTGTGCGATAAAGTAAGCAAATCAATAGCGTTTGAGTGTGCCATAATTTTAAGGTTTTTTAAACCTTTTAACTTTTTTTGCATAGCGTCAATTATGGCGCGGCCTGTGGTATCTTTACTGAAGATAATCCTTTTTTTACTGTGTGCGGCTTCTTTTGTCAGCAAAAGTTCGCCGCTTGGGGAGCGGTTGAAATCCGTATCAAATTCCTTAATAAAATATTTTTCTACGGTTTTAAAACCTTCGTTGCAGGCAGATAAAACGGCTTGTTCGTTGCATTTGCCGCCGCCGGCTGATTGTATATCTTTCAAAAGGGATTTTAAATCGGGATGTTTTTCATAGATAATGCCGCCTTGGGCAAGCGCACTGTTGCAGGTATCTAAATCCGCACTTGAAACAAGCACGCATTTAAGCCCTGCTTTAGCCGCTATATAAGAGTATAGAGAGCCTGCTATTCCGCTGCCTATTACAAGGCAATCAGTATTTATTATTTTCATAATATAATTATATATAGTTTTTGGTTTTTAAGCCAAAAACTTTTATACTGCTTTGGTAAAGCACAGACGGCAACTTTTTTAGGAGCGGAAAAGCCGCCCTGATAATCTTAAATTTTTTTGTAGTTTATGTGGCAAAGTATCGGGGATGTTTGAAAGTCGCGAAGTTCAAATGCAACAGGATTTAGCACGGGTAATTTTATTTAGTGTTTTAAAATTTTTGCAGTATTATTATCTGATTGTCAAATAATGTGCCAAACACTATATAATTTAAAATCCCCCGCTTTAGCGGCGGGGGATTTGGCTTAAAAGTTTATGCCGTTAGGCTTTAACTTCTTATTTTACTTCCTCTTTAACTTCCTGCCCGGGTAAGGCGGCAAGTTGTTTGTAAAGGTTGCGCCTGTAAGCGTATTCCGCCTCGGCAATCTTTAACAACTGTTCTGCCCTTTCGGGGTTGTTTTTCATTAAGGCTTTGAATCTGTTTTCGCCTGACATAAAGTCTTTAAGTGCGATAACGGGTTCTCCGCTGTCAACTTTAAGAGGATTCTTGCCTTCGGCTTTCAAAGCAGGGTTATAGCGGTAAAGTATCCATCTGCCGCTTTGTACTGCTTTTTTGGCTTCCAAAAGGCCTTTGCTCATATCAATACCGTGGGCGATACAATGTGCATAGGCAATTACGATAGCGGGGCCGTCATAGGCTTCGGCTTCGGCAAGTGCCTGTACGGCTTGCTGCATATTTGCACCCATACAGATTTGGGCAACATAGATATTTCCGTAAGTCATAGCAATCATACCCAAGTCTTTCTTCGGCATAGATTTGCCTGCCGCGGCAAATAAGGCTACTGCGCCCATAGGTGTTGCTTTGGACATCTGTCCGCCGGTGTTGGAATAGACTTCCGTATCCATTACGAGGACTTTTACATTTTTGCCGCTTGCAAGTACATGGTCCAAACCGCCGTATCCTATATCGTAAGCCCAGCCGTCGCCGCCCAAAATCCAAACGGATTTTTTAACGAGGTAATCAGCCAAAGCCAACATCCTTTCGTCTTTAGTTAAGGTTTTGAGTTTGGCAACTCTTTCTCTTTGGGCATCAATTTCGGCGGTGTTCTTTTGGGAAGCATTTAAAATTTCTTCCACTAAAGCATCATTATTAAGTTCTGCTTTAATTGCATTAAGTTGGGCAACCGCATCACTATAAAGTTGGTCATAAGCCAAGCGGATACCCATACCGAATTCGGCATTGTCTTCAAACAGGGAGTTGGCCCAAGCCGGCCCTTTGCCGTCGTCGCGTTTGCAGTAAGGCGTTGTAGGCAAGTTGCCGCCGTAGATTGAAGAACATCCCGTTGCGTTGGCGATAGCAAGGTGGTCGCCGTGGAGTTGCGTTAAAAGTTTTACATAAGGTGTTTCGCCGCAGCCCGCGCAAGCGCCGGAGAACTCAAATAAAGGTTTCTGCATCTGGGAACCTTTAACGGTTTCTTTTTTGGTTTTTACATCAGCCTGTTTAAGGTTAAGGAAGAAAGCAAAATTATCTCTTTCGTCTTTCCTTAAAGGCAACTGTTCTACCATATTGATAGCCTTCTTTGTTGCGTCTGTTCTGTTTTTGGCAGGGCAGTTTGTTACGCAAGCGCCGCAGCCTGTGCAGTCCTCAACGGCTACCTGTACGGTAAATTTAAGGCCGGATAAATCGGCTTTACCGTCGGCAGATTTAAAGGTTTTAGGTGCATTTGCCAAATCTTCGGCTTTGTATGCTTTAATGCGGATAGCAGCGTGCGGGCAGACCAAAGAGCAGATACCGCATTGTATGCAGGTATCTTTATCCCAAGCAGGTACCATAAGCGCGATATTGCGTTTTTCATATTGGGTTGTGCCTGTGGGGAAAATACCGCCTACTGGCATCTTGGAAGTCGGCAAACTGTCGCCGTGATAGGAAATCATTTTACCCAAAACATCTTTTACAAATTCCGGTGCATCGGCCGGTACGGGCGGCACCATAGAAATTGTTGAAGTTACATGGTCTGGATATTTAATTTCGTGCAAACCGTCAAGTGCGGCATCAACGGCGGCATAGTTTTTGTTTACGATTTCTTCGCCTTTTTT
>CADAXZ010000052.1 GCA_902791965.1 Candidatus Proelusimicrobium bovinum
ATGTCATTCAGGACACAGAACGCATACAGTTCAAAGTCAAACAGTTTCCTGTCTGTCAGCCCCCACCAAGCGACGGAATTTTTGTATTCGGGGCGTGTGCGGAAATACTTTGCGCCGTAAAGTTCTTTAAATCCTGCGGCTTTTAATAGTTTATCTTCGTGCATATAGTCCTCATTTGCGCCGCGCAGGAATACGGTATTAAAGCCGTTTTTGTTAAACAGTTTTACCATTGAGAGAGGATAATCCGTATTAAAACTAAATTCTGCGTTAGGATGTCCTGTAAATATAACACTTAAACCGTAGAGAGTTGAAAGCGTAACCGATTTTAAAGAAGCGGAAGGATAATTTTCAACCAAAAAATCAAAAGTATCGCTGGCGCTTTTAGGTATATTTGGATTTACTGTTTTTATAAATTTATTGGAGAATGCCTCCGTAGTTATAAGGATAATTCTGTCATAAGTATTTCTGTTGGTAAAGGAAGATGGCTTAAACAAATTATATTTATCGGCCTGCGCTTGCTGCTGTTTAGTCAGGGCGTCAACTGTTTTGTATTGCGGGGCGGGGGCTAAAAGTTCCTTTATAATGCCGGCAACGGTAGTATCCATAAGATGTTGTGTAAAAAAAACATCTGCGCCTTTCATAAAATTAAGCGGGGTAAACAGGGCAAGAACTACTAAAAGAACTGCACAAAGCGCAATCCTTTTTGCGCTGATATGCCTGCTTGGTTTATGCCAAAGTTTTTTAATTGCAAAAAACGGGAATAAATAAAGAGATGTCAAATAAGCAATCATACGCGGGTCTTTCATAAATTCGTATTGTGCACCGCCTAAAGTCATAAGATATTTTACGCCGAATCGTTCCTTAAAATAAACCAGCAAAGTTATATCTGCGGAAATTGTAATATAGTAAAGGAACATAACAGCGGCAAAAAGCCAAGCCTTTGTAAAACCTATTACATGTATAAGGCTTACAAGTATAGATATAGTTAAAAACTCCGTCATAAATTTATTTAAAAGCCCTAATGTGCAGGATGTCCAAGTGAAGGCATCAAGTTGGTAAAGCCCCACAAAATAAAATGCCATACCTGGCAAAGTCAGCAGTGTGTAAAGCCAAAAATCCTCTTTAAGCAGGGATAAATATTTTTTAATAAAATTAAGCATAAATACTCCGTCTTTATAAAAAATGATAAAATCAATATATACTCTTGTATGTTTACAAAAAAGAGATAGCCTTTGCCGTAGCGCGCAGTAAGTAAATAAAAAGATGTTTTTAACGGCGTAATACGGTAAAACCTATATAATATAATTATACATTTTATAAGAGTACAAAGGTGTAAGCACCGCTTGGAGGTTGTATGGAAAATATTGAAACTAAACGCCATTCCTGTTCGCATATTTTGGCTGCGGCAGTACAGGAGTTATTCCCGGGTACTAAATTGGGTATCGGTCCGGCGATAGAAAACGGATTTTATTATGATTTTTTATCGGAGCATAAATTTACTCCGGAAGATTTAAAAGCCATTGAAGATAAAATGAAAGAACTTATCAAGGCTAAATCACCTTTTGTAAGAAAGGAAATCAGCAAGTCTGATGCCTTGGCCCTTTTTAAACAAAAGGGGGAAGATTTTAAAGTTGAACTTATAGAAGATTTACCCGACGGCGAAATCAGCATTTATACTAACGGTGCTTTTACAGATTTATGCCGCGGCCCTCATATAGAACATACGGGGTTAATTAACAATTTTAAACTTACGCATACGGCCGGCGCTTATTGGCGCGGCGACGAAAAACGCCCCCAAATGCAGCGTATTTACGGCATTGCGTTTGAAACTAAAGACGAACTTAAAGCCTATGTCAAACAACAGGAAGAAGCCGCTAAACGCGACCACCGCAAATTAGGTGCGGAACTTCAGTTGTTTAATATCAATGATGATGTCGGCCCTGGTTTGGTACTGTGGATGCCCAAAGGCGGAATGCTCAGGAAACTTTTGGAAGATTGGATTAAGGAAGAAAACCTTAAACGCGGCTACGGCCTTGTTTGCACGCCGCATATCGCCCGCTTACACCTTTGGCAGAAATCCGGCCACGCCAATTTTTACAGCGACAGTATGTTCCACCCGATAGAAGTTGATGACCAAAAATACCAACTTAAACCGATGAACTGTCCTTTCCATATTGCTGTTTACAATACGGCTTTAAGGAGTTACCGCGATTTGCCTTTGCGCCTTTTTGAATTAGGCACAGTTTACCGCTATGAGCGTTCCGGCGTTATGCACGGGCTTTTAAGGGTAAGAGGCTTTACGCAGGATGATGGGCATATCTTCTGTGCACCGGAGCAGATTGAAAGCGAAGTGCAGGCTTGTTTTAACTTTGCTATGCACATTATGAAAACTTTCGGTTTTGAAAAGTTTAAGGTGGAACTTTCCACTTGGGACGAAACACATCCCGAACATTATACGGGAAAGACGGAAGATTGGCACCGTGCACAGGCCGCCTTGGAAGATGTTTTAAATCAAAACAATATTCCTTTTACGGCGCACGCAGGGGAAGCGGCTTTCTACGGCCCTAAAATTGATATAAAACTTATTGATGCAATAGGCCGCCCGTGGCAACTTTCCACTATTCAGTTTGATTTTAATTTGCCAGAACGCTTTGATATAACCTATGTAGCGCCCGAAGGCCGCAAGCGTCCGCTTATGGTACACAGGGCTATGCTTGGCTCGGTTGAAAGGTTTATAGGTATTTTGATTGAGCATTATGCGGGTGTTTTTCCTTTGTGGCTTGCTCCCATACAGGCAAAGATTCTTACATTAACTGATGCACAAGTGCCTTACGCCAAGGAAGTTTTTGAAAAGATGTCCGCTGCAGGTTTAAGGCCGGAACTTGATGACAGGGGGGAAAAGTTAGGCGCAAAAATCCGCCAAGCCCACTTGGAAAAAGTACCTTACAGTGTAATTATAGGTACTAAAGAGGCGCAAGAACAAACAGTTACCGTGCGTTTAAGAAACGGCAAAAACATTGAAGGCATAAAACTTGAAGATTTTATCGCCAAACTTAAAGAAGAAAGCGATACAAAAAGCCTTAATAATCTTTTAAGTTAATGTTGTAAGGTTTTTTATCGGATAACCGCCGTAAGTAAGCGGCGGTTATCTTTTATAAAAATAGGTCAAAAGACCTATTTTAAAATAGGCCAAAAGATTCTTGTATGGCTATGTGATATATCATAATATTATTTTATGAGTTAAAGAAAAGTAAAAGGAGGCTCATTATGTTGAAGAAAGTTGTTACGGCTGTTTTATCGGCTGTTATGATATTAAACTCAGTTTCTTTATTTGCTGTGGCCGCAGAAAATAAAGACAGTGTTTCGCTTACTGATGTGGAATTATTACTTGAAAAACAAAAAATGGAATTTGAAAGAAATGTAGTAATATACTCCGCAGTAGGTGCCGGTGCGGTAACGGTTGCCGGCGGTATTTATGCTTATTATACACAGAAGCATATAAGCATACTTAAAAGGAATAATAAAATTTTATCTGATAAATTATCTCAGGCGGAAACTTTAGTCAATGCAGTTGCAAAAGAAAATGCTTCCTTTAATAGAAAAATTGCCAAAAATGCCAAATTGATTAAAGGTAATAAAGCCATCATAGGAGAATACGAGCAATATATAGGGCAAATAGTTGAGGCTTTAAACTCTCACGGTAAGGCTATTAATCAAATAGTGGAAGGTATAGAAAAGGTAGGCGCAGAAACCGAAAAACCCAGAAGACCTATCGGCTTTCACACTCAGGCTGAAATACAATCTAATGTAGCGGAAGATGTTTTGGCTTTAGACAGAAAAGCCCTCAGAAAAGTAGAAGGTAAAATGGGTATTATCGGCTTGCTGGTTGCCGGCGGTATAACTGTATATTATATGTATTCCGCATCCAATAAAGCACCGGCTGAAATAAGCAATAAAAGGATAGCGTTTGAAAGGAATTTAAAAAATGCTTATGATAATGATAAAGGCTTTTTTGTTATGGATGTATTGGCCCACGCCAATAGCGACAGGCATTTAACTGCTTCAATATTGCACGAAAGTATCGGTTCAAATAAAGATTTTTATGCACGCTTTGTAAAACAGCAAAAAGAAGCAGAAAAACTTTATAAAGAAGGTCAATTAAAGAAGGATTTAGCAAGTCTTTCGGATAATAATTTGGATATGAAAATAAACGACTTGGTAAACGGCCAAATTGTTTTTAACAACCGTGCATACACTTTATAGTGTATGCACTTTAAAAACCGGTAAATTTTTATATAATTAAAGTAAGGGAGAAGTATGAAAAATATATGTAAATTGTCGTTGGTATTAGGTGTTTTATTTATTGCGGTAAACGGGCTTGCTTTAGATTTATCGCTTGATAAAGTATCGGAATCTAAATTGGATTCTTTTTTAGATACCGCTGCTGCAAAAAATGAAACAAAAAGTTTACCGGATGATAAAAAAGTATGTCAAAATTATGATGTTATAACGCAAGTTAATACAGATAATTTTGAAAAGGAAGTTATATTTCCGGAAGGGATAGCAGTAGTATATTTTGAAAAAGAGGAAACACAAACTCCTGACGGCGAATATGGCGATGCCGATAATTACGAATATGATGCTGTCAATGCAGAAAAAAATGAATATAACGGGTTTAGAAAATTTGCGGAAAGTTATGGTTGCGGTGCGGTAGGTTTCTTCCGTTTATATATTTCGGCAGAGGAAAGTTCTAACCCTAAGGTAATAAGGTTTTTAAAAGAGTATGATATAAAATCTTTGCCTGCGGTAGGTATTTTTGAAAACGGACGCGTATCGGGAATTATAGATAATGATAACGAAAGCAATTTAATGAAAGAGGCAGAATCTCAATTATTATTTTTGCTGCAATAATTAACTATAAGGAGCATATTTAATATGAAGTTATATAAATATATTTTAATATCTGTATTTATGTTTGCGGCAACGGGTGTTTTTGCGCAATATAATGAATGTACTGCTACATCCTGTTCAGAATCGGATGTTTCTAATAAAGTTAGTATGAGAAGTTATATCAAAAGAATTGCTCTTTCCGATTATGATAAGGAAGTTTCGCAAAACAGTAAAAAACTTGTTGTGGTTTATATAACTAAACCGGGGTGCGTTGCTTGTGAAAAATTTAAAAGAGACTATTTTAATAATATTGCTGAAACATATATTCAAAAGGGCGTTAAATTTGTCGAGATAGAATTTGTGTCTGAAGTAGGATCTGATAATAGAAAACACATGGATAAAAATTCTACCTTATTCCTTAGAACCCATAAGGATATATTGGAACAATGGAAATCATTAAAATCGGCTACGCCTGCGATTATGCTTGTTAAAAACGGGCAAATTTTAGATATACACACACAAGGCAAGTATAACGGGGCATCTTATGATGTAGTTGCTGAAAAAATAGAAGAAAATATACAAGATTCTTTATAAGAATATAATGATGCCGTAAAAGGGGATATTTTATGAAATTCTATAAATATATTTTTATATTTTTGTTCTTATGTACGGTTTCTGGTGCATTTTCTCAAAGTTATGATAAATGCACAGAAAATTATTGTGCAAGTCCTGTTGCGGCTTCTTTAGGTAATATTTCCGGAGATGTAAAAAAGAGTAGCAATACTCGCAATGAATCTGATGGTTATATCAAAAAAATTGAATTATCTGATTACGATAAAGAGGTAAATTCAAACGAAAATTTAGTTGTTGTATATATAACTAAAAAAACAATAGAGAAGGATGGAACAGAAATACCGTGTGCCGCTTGTAAAGACTTTGAAAGACTGTATTTTAATAATACTGCTAAATATTATTCCGCAAAAGGTGTTGAATTCGTTTCTATTATTCTTACCGTTGAAAAGAATATAATAAAAAAAGACGACGGTACATATGCAACGAAGAGGTATTTTAATGAAGAAAGCACAAAATTTCTTCGCTCTTGGCAAAATGTATATAACAAATGGCAGACATTAAATACTCCGGGCAATAAGGATGTTACCCCTGCAATTTTGCTTGTTAAACGGGGGGAAATGCTAAATATTCATGCCGCAAAACTTTACAATCATAGCCTTAAAGAACTTAATTATGCAATAGCACAGGATATTGAAGGTTATTTATAAAAAATACGCTGTTTTTAACTTGTAAGTTTTATCAGGGCCTTGTAAAAATAACAAGGCCCTGATTTTTTATGGATAAAAAAATTATATTATTTTGTTTTAAATTATTCTTTATCTTATTAAAAAATTATTTTGAATTATAAAAAATATTTGTTATAATTTATATAGAAAATTTGATTATCCGCGCGGGTGGCGGAATTGGTATACGCGTGCGTTTGAGGGGCGCATGCCTATGGCTTGGGGGTTCGAGTCCCCCCCCGCGCAGGAATTTTTAAAGTATGAGTGCGGTATTTGTTTTTGCCGGCTCTTTTTTTATGCTGTTTTAGCACAAACATTTATATATTTTCTGTAATTTGTTTTTATTTAATATAATTAAAGAAATAACATACATTTTTATTTATATATGAAATTTGAAACTTTTGTAGCCTTAAGATATTTGCTTTCCCGCAGTAAGGGGGTATTTACCGTAATTACCACCATTATAGGTATTTTGGGCGTTTGCGTAGGCGTAGCGGCATTAGTTACCACTTTAGCGGTTATGAGCGGATTTCAAAATGATATAAAAAATAAAGTCATAGGCGCGCAGGCCCATGTGCTTATTGTAGGCTCTATGCCGGAAGGCCGCTACCAGCAGGTGCAGGAAGATATTTTTAATTCAAAATATGTCAGGGCGACAGCCCCCAATATTTACGGGCAAGCCATTTTAA
This sequence comes from Candidatus Proelusimicrobium bovinum, assembly GCA_902791965.1. Lineage (GTDB taxonomy): Bacteria > Elusimicrobiota > Elusimicrobia > Elusimicrobiales > Elusimicrobiaceae > Proelusimicrobium > Proelusimicrobium bovinum. The sequence continues at coordinate 6,875 of CADAXZ010000052.1, forward strand.
ATTATGACACTTATTCCCAAGGTGTTGTTATCCGCGGTTTGGATGCAAAGCAGGAGCAGTATACAAGCAATTTGCCTGCATCTTTGGTGGAAGGCTCTTTTGAAGCCAAAGATGAAAAGACTTCTCCTTTGGTATTAGGTACTGAACTCGCTGGGCATATGGGGCTTGACATAGATGATGATGTCGTTTTGGTGTCGCCAAAAACGCTTACCGGCGGTTTGCCTAAAATGAAGCGTTTTAAAATTACAGGCCTTTTAAAAACCGGTTATTACGAATTTGACAATACTATAGTTTATACGGATTTGGCTTCCGCTTCTGACTTCTTGGGGCTTAAAGGCGGGGTAACGGGCATATCCGTAAAACTTGATAAACTTGATAATGCTGATAAAGCCGCGGCGGAAATTTCCAAAATAACGCAAAACCGCTACAGCGTAAAGACCTTTATGGATTTAAACAGTACTTTATATGCCGCCTTAAAGTTGGAAAAGGTAATGATGTTTATAATCCTTTCGCTTATTATTTTGGTTGCTTCTTTAAATATTACATCTAATTTAATTTTGTTCGGTACGGAAAAACTTAAAGATATAGGCCTTATGCGCGCTATGGGTGCAAGCCCCGCGCGTATCAGGCGTATTTTTATTTTGGAAGGGCTTTTTATAGGCAGTGCGGGGGTAATATCCGGCATAATTTTGGCGCTTGTTCTATGCTGGGCTATTGCAACTTTTGATATTGTTCAGTTGCCTGGGGATATTTACTATTTGACTAAAGTTCCCATAAGCCTTGAATGGCCTGATATTATAAGCGTAATTTGCGGAAGTTATTTCTTATGTTTTTTATCTGCGCTTTACCCTGCTTACAGGGCTTCCAAAGTTAATCCCGTGGATGCGATAAGATATGGCTGAAATCTTACAAATTAAAAACTTGACTAAAATTTATAAAGACGCAGGCGGCGATATAAAAGTGCTTGACAGTGTTAATCTTTCTGTCGGGGAAGGACGCTTTATTGTTTTTATCGGTCCAAGCGGCAGCGGCAAGAGTACGCTTTTAAACCTTATTGGTTTGCTTGACTCTGCAACATCAGGCGAGATTATTTTTGAAGGTAAAGATACTATTTCTGTTATTAAAGATGATGGAGAATATATTAGAAAATCAGTTGTTCAAAATACTATGTTTGAAAAGGATATTCCTCATATTCTTTCGGGCGTTGCTCATAACGTTACAACGGGCGCTCCGCTTGCAATGATAATTGAAAATACAAATACTAAAAGCGGCGACTATGAAAATATAATGAAGGTGCCTCGCCCGAGCCACAGCGATTACCCTGCATACGTTAAGTACGGCGGCTTTAACGACGTTCGCGGCGGAGGGCATTTCAGCGGAAGGCTCACTGCGCCGATAGTTTTTGCGGGCGCCGTTGCCAAACAGATACTTACGGAAAAGGGAATAACAATCGGCGCGCATATTAAGAAAATAGGCGCCGTTTCAGACGCTGAGTTTGATATGAACGACGTGAGCGCCGAGCTGCTTAATACACTCAATAAAAGCTCTTTTTCCGTTATAAGCGCTGAGGCTGAGGAAAAAATGAGGGCGGAAATTGAAAAGTACCGCGCCGATAATAATTCCGTAGGCGGCGAAATTGAATGTGCCGTAACGGGACTTTCTGCAGGGCTCGGCGGTAATATGTTCGATACCGTAGAGGGCAGACTTTCGCAGCTGCTTTTCGCTATTCCCGCCGTTAAAGGCGTTCAGTTCGGAAAGGGCTTCGGCTTTGCCGAAAGTAACGCAAAAGCGGTAAACGATGAATATGAGATTAAAGACGGCAGGGTAGCGC
>CADAXZ010000053.1 GCA_902791965.1 Candidatus Proelusimicrobium bovinum
ATGAAATCCATATAATATATTATATTAATTTTATAGGGTTAGTAAACAAAAGTATTATTTAACGAAGATTTTAACAAAAGATAAAGCAGATTTGCGTGTTTTTACTTTGCCTTGGTACTGTGCCTTTGCTAACGCTTTTAAGGCAAGGCCGATTTCAGGGCCTTTAAAGCCAAAAGTCGCGACATCTGCCGCTTTGAGCAAAAGCGGCTTTAACTGCCAAGGTTTTAATGACGGGTTAAATAACTTTAAAATTTTTATACTTTGTGCGGGCAAAGGTTTTAAAGAGGCGGCTTTTGCACCGTAAAATTTAAGCAGTTCAAGCGCAAGGCAGGAGTCCTGCTTGTCAAACTGTAAAGAGAAAATAAAATCTTCCCCGTTTTTGCCTTGCAGTAAAGCAAGATAAGCAAGGCGCTCTTTATAATCTTTAAGCAAATTTACTTTGCGGTTAAACTTTAAATTTTTAAAGATAAAATCCGTAAGGCCGCAATGCTCGGCAAGTTTTAAAGCATTATAAGGGGCGGCCTCTTTTAAGATTTTTATAAATTCGTTGCTGATACGCTTTTGGGAAAGTAAAGCGGGTGCGTTTTGCCCTACGGCGGATTTAAAAAGTTTTAAAGTTTCCGGTTCTATCTTCCAATTAAAGCGCGCGGCAAAGCGCACCGCGCGGAAAAGGCGGGTAGGGTCGTCAATAAAACTGTTGGCGTGCAGGATTTTTATATAACCTTGTTCTACGGCTTGGCGGCAAGCAAAAAAATCATATTCTTTAAAAAACTCCTGCGGGAGCAGGCTTAAAGCCAAAGCATTACAGGTAAAATCCCTGCGCAACAAATCATCTTTTATATTTGAAGCAAATACTTTAGGCAAAGCGGCAGGGTGTGTATAAACTTCCTTGCGGCAACGCACAAAATCCAATTTAAGCCCGTTTGAAAGGTGTACCCTTGCCGTACCGAAATCCTTAAATTTTGTAATATCCGCACCGTAAACTTTTTGGCAAAATTTTAAAAGCGGGGTACTGTCGCCTTCAACGCAAATATCAATATCATAAGTATCTTTGCCAAGTATCCTCTCGCGCGCAAAACCGCCCACCGCCCAAACTTTTAAATTATGTTTGGCGGCTTCAAGGCCGATTTGCTTTAAGACGGATTTAAGGTTTTTCTTCATAAACGCGCGGGCAAATCTTTACCTTCGCTAATATCCTTTATTACTGCATTTAGCAGAGTTAAAGCGGGGTTTTGAGCAACAAGCGCCTGCGCCGCTTTTTTAACGCTTTGCGCAGTATAGGTTGAGCCTTCAACAGGCAGATAAAGCGGATAACCTTTAAGCCTTGCCTGTGCCGGATTTACGGCTACCGCTTTAAAACCTTTTTGGCTTGCGCAGGCTGCTATAACCTCGCTCTGGCAGTTGCAAAAATCGTCGTAATCAAGCAAGGCTTTAAGTTCTTCTATGCCGAAAAGATAAAAAGGGTCATAACTGATATTCATCTCGGAAAGATTTTTGCGCAGCAGTTCAAAATCCTTCATCATTTTTTGCTTTTTTTCTTCAAAATTTTCTTTTGCCGTTTTTGGGGAAACAAAAGCCAAAATTTGTTTGGGCGGGTCAAAATAAATAAAATCCCTGTCGTGATAGAAAATTTCCCCGCAGGAAGGGCAGGAAATCAAATTAAGTTCCCCGCCCAAGAGAGATTCTTTAAGTTCCGCGTCATGATCGCCGCGGATAAGTGTCCAGTACTCGGCATCAAAACTTTCACAGCCGTTAGGACATTCTACATTGCATTCGCCTTTAATTGATTTCATAAACCTTCCTTAAATTTAAAGTTATACCCCGTGAGGGACTCGAACCCTCACCACCGGTTCCGAAGACCGGTACTCTATCCAATTGAGCTAACGGGGCATTATTGGCTTTTGTAAAACGCAAAAGCCGTAAAGTTTTCCGCCCGTATGTTTTATATAGTTTTTATAATCAAATTCAGCGCTTTGGCGTACCTTATTTCTGTTATAATAATTCTACCATTTAAAACACTTAATTGACTTATCATTTATTTTAAGCGCGTAAATTTGCTAAAATCTAAATATAGATTATTTTATAAAGAGGTATGTTTTTTATGGGTGGACATTCACATTGGGCAGGTATCAAACACAAAAAAGCCTTAGTTGATGCTAAAAAAGGCAAAGTTTTTACTAAATTAATCCGCGAAATTACAATCGCCGCTAAAATCGGCGGGGCTGACCTTACGAGCAATGCCCGTTTAAGAAAGGCTGTTGACGACGCAAAAGCCGCCAATATGCCTGCTGATAATGTTAAAAGAGCAATAATGAAAGGTACAGGCCAACTGCCCGGTACAATTTACGAAGAAATCACTTACGAAGGCTACGGCCCGGGTTCTGCAGCGGTAATAGTGGAATGTACTACCGATAATAAAAACAGGACTTTCGCCGAGATAAGAAAGATTTTCTCCAACCACGGCGGCAGTATCGGCACATCCGGCTGTGTATCTTATATGTTCAGCAAAAAAGGCGTAATTTGGATAGATAAGGAAAACGCAACGGAAGAAACCCTTATGGATGTCGCGCTTGAAGCCGGTGCGGAAGATATTAAAACGGAAGAAGACGGTTTTGAAGTTATAACGCCTATGGAATCTTTAGATGCCGTAAAATCCGCATTGGAAGCCAAAGGCATTAAGGTAGAATCGGCCGAACTTACGATGATACCTTCTAACGAAGTCGCTATCAATGATGTTGAAACAGCAGGCAAAATTGAAAGAATGATTGAAGCGTTAGATGACCACGACGATACTAAAAATGTTTTTACAAACCACAGTATCGCCGAAGATATTTTAGCCCAACTTGACAAATAGAGTTTTGGGCATAGACCCCGGTTTGGACAGAACCGGCTGGGCCGTTATAGAAGGCAGCGGCGCAGCCGGTTTTGCTTTAGTGGCCTGCGGGCTTATTCATACCGCAGCCGGCACGCCATTGCCGCAAAGATTAGACGAAATCTACCAAGAAATTAAAAAAATTACCGCACAGTTTTCCCCCAAAGAAGCCGCTATGGAAGAAATGTTTTTCTTAAAGCGCGCTCTTACAATGTCGCACACTATACAAACACGCGGCGTTATTATGTTAGCATTGCACCAAGCGGGGCTTTCAATAACCGCATATCCGGCCAAAAGAGTTAAACTTACCATAAGCGGCAGCGGCAGCGCCGATAAAAAACAAATGCAGCGTATGGTGCAACTAACCTTAAAATTGGCTAAAGTTCTATCGCCGGATGATGTCGCCGATGCCGCCGCTATTGCGCTTTGCCACATAAAAAGCGCGCCTATGCTAAAACAAATCAAAAAACAGCAGGAATTCTTGGATAAGTTAAAACAAGCCAAAAAAGAACAAATTGCCGCTTTTAAAAAGAAAACTTCACTCTAATGCCCAAAACTTCCTTAAACTAAATTGATTGACGGTAAAATATAGATATATTCTGCCTTAAATTACCGCAATATTATAGCGCATTAAATATAAAAAGGGAATATATTGCCGCCTTAAAATATAGCCGTAATAAATGCCGGACAACCTTGCAGGATAAATTTTGCTCTATTAATCAAAAAAGTTGATAATACCGTCTTACGCTATATGTAAAAATAACCGGCAGACAACCTTGCAGGATAAATCTTTAAGCACAATAAACAGCCCCGATATTTTTCGGGGCTGTTTATTGTTATACTGCTGATTTTTGTTTTAAAATTTTACTCTGACAGACAAATTTTTCTTAAAAATCAAACCGCTTTTATCTGCCGCAGCATTTTTTGTATTTTTTGCCGCTGCCGCAGGGGCAAGGGTCGTTGCGGCCAGGCTCATCGCCTTTTACAACAGTTTCAACCTTGGCGACTTGCTCGTTCTTAAGTTCCTTTTCGTGGTCTTTAACCCACTTTTTCATCTGCTTTGGGGAGTTCATATCCACGCCGTCTTTTTCCATACGCTTGGCAAGTTCTATGAAACGCTTTTTTATTGCAGGGTCTTTAATTTTATTTTTAATAAAAGACGGCAGAGCGTTCATTTCCCTTTCTATTCTTTCTTCTATACTTTCCTTCTTTTTGGTTTCTTTCTCCGCTTTTTTATCTTCTTTCTTTTCTTCTTTTTTAACTTCTGCTACGGCCTTTTCGCTTTCTTTTTTTTGTTCTTCTTCTTTTTTCTTTTTAAATAAAAAATCAAATACCATAGTTATATTTCTCCGTTAATAATTTTTCTAATTGCTTTCCTGACGATAAGTGCTTTTTTTACATAATCATTACTTTCCGGTATGACTATATGGCGCGGATGGCCGGACCATAATTTTAAAATTGCTTCGTCAACTTCCAGCGCCCTTTCCAAACTTTCGGTACGCACGCTGGTATTTTGGTAATATTTGGCTTCTTTAGGCGGGGACATATGTATTACGGCATAATAATTTGCATATTCCTTTTCAACCGTAGTTCCCATAGTTTTAAAAAAATCTTCCTGCCCGTAAGGCCAATAAACAGCACCGTCTAAAGAACCTCTGTCGCATAAAACTATTTTGGCATTTTTATTTATCTCTTCGGCCAAGGCTTCAAGTTCTTTAGTCGTCGTATAAATTATACGCTGGGCGTGATATGTATGGCGTTTGCTGTTGTCGTTTCTGGGGAAACCGCCCCCGTAAACCAAAGTAGCCGCTTCTACGGCAACTTCAATATCCGTGCCGTATTCTTCTTTTAATATGGAAAGGGCCGTAGTTTTACCGCTTGCCGGCCCGCCCGTAAGAACTACTTTTTTAATCATAACAATATCCTTTAAATAAATTTTAAATCTTTACTTGCCGTTTTTTAAACGCTCAAGGTATTTATCTCTTATTTTATTAAATTCTTCTTTCTTTGAGGCAGGTATTTCACGAACGGCGGAACTCCTCTTTTTACTGCTCAAAAAATCAAAATACTTGCCGTTTTGCCTTATCCTGAAGTCCAAATGCGGCCCTGTTGACAATCCGGTAGAACCCACATAAGCGATAGTCTGCCCCTGTTTTACTTTGACGCCGTCGGCTATACCTTTGGCATAACCTTTCAAGTGCCCGTAGCAGGTAACATAATTATTGGGGTGGTAAACTTCCATATAATTACCAAAACCGCCCTTCCAGCCTTTGGCGTGCACTACGCCGTCGGCAACGGCTTCAACGGGAGTACCTGCCGGCGCGGCAAAATCTATACCTAAATGCGGGCGTTTTATCCTTAAAATAGGGTGCATCCTGCCCGTTGAAAAGCGAGAAGATATTCTTACGCCCCTTACGCTGATAGGGGATTTAAGGAACATTTTTTTGGTAAATTTACCGTCCTCGTCGTAAAATTCATCTTCAAAACGGATTGCGTAGTTTTTACCTGCCGCGCTGCCCTCATAATATGCAGCTAAAATACGCTCGTTTAAAGTTGCACCGGTTGAGGTATAATCTTCTTCCCACAAGATAGAGTATTTATCGCCTTGGCGCGTTTCCGTATTAAAGTCCACCGCCCACGAGAAAACATCCGTAAAATCCAAGATGAAAGAAGGCTTAAGCCCGTCTGCCTGCATAGCGCCAAAAAGCGTACTGTCTATATCGCCTTTTGCAAAGCGTTCGCGCGTATCTACGGTTATATCAACTATGCCAGCCACCAAATCTTCGCCGTCCTGCACAACATAATAGCGGGAAAAATCCTTAGTTACCACTATCATTTTAAAATTGCCGTCCTCGTCAAGCGTTAAAAGGTAGGTATCGCGCGGCGCAAGGCGGTTCATTTTAAGCACTGTATCTAATTTGTTTACTATTTGATGTGTCTTTTCTTTAGATATGCCCGCTTCCTGCAAAGGGATTGAAAGATGTTTTGAAAGGTTGCCCTCGTATTTCTTGAAACTTAATTCCTGACGGGCTCTTTCAATTTCTTCTATTTCCGCTTTATGTTTGCGTATGGCATAATTTACGGCAAAACATACCACAAGGAAAAGAGGAATATACAAAAGCAAATCACGCACCGTTTTGTGCGTTTTTATATATTCTTTGAATTTTCCCCAAATATCTTTCATAACCTTAAAAAAGGGGGCAGTTAAGCCCCCTTAAATTTTTATTTTTGGTCTTTAAGATAAGAGCAAAGTGCAATAGCGTTAAGTTTTACGGAAGGATGATCCGCTCTTGAAGGCAAAATTACAGGTATTTTCGGCCCTGCTAAAATAGTTGCGGCTTCAACACCTTTGGCAAAAAATGCTAATGCTTTGTAAACGGGATTTGCCGCATCCAAATCAGGTAAAATTACCAAATCCACATCACCAGGGACTTGCGCGTTTGCAATGCCTTTTTCCGCGGCCTTTTCCTTGGAGAAAGTGATATACATATCATAAGGCCCTTCAACTGTGCAGTTAGGGATTAAGCCTTCCTTATTCATCTTTACTAATTCTTGCGCGTCAACTGTGGAAGGGATTTTTTCGTTAACTTTTTCTACGGGGCAAACTACCGCTACTTTAGGATGTGCGATACCGATTTTCCTTAAAACATCAACGGCATTGTTAATTGCTTTGGCTTTCTGTTCCAAGGTAGGTGCAATTAATACCGCCGAATCGGTTACGGCAAACATTTTGTGGTAATTATCCGTCTTAAAAAGTACAAAGTGGGTTAAAAGCGCGCCCTGCGGAACAAGACCCTTTTCCTTATTTAAAATGGCTTTCATATAGTATTTGGTATCAACAAGCCCTTTTACAAGGAAATCCCCTTTACCCGCTACAATCTGGTCAACTGCCAAATTACACATTGTAGGGACATCGCTACATTCAATAAATTCAAATTTATCTTCGGCAAGGCCGACTTCTTTCATCATTTTTTTGATTAATTCCACCGGCCCGATAAGGATACCGCTGGAAATAAGGCCCTTATCATCAGCCATTTTGATTGCGGAAAGTGCTTCGGCATTGTTTGCGCCCGGCACTACGACACGGTTGGATTTCCCTTTTACCATATCAATAAGTTCTGTGAAACTGTTAAACTTCATTTTAATCTCCTTTATTTGTATTCTTTAATTATAGAAGGATTTTCAAGCGCGCGCAAAGCGGCTTCCTTTAAAGCGGATTTCTCGTCGCTGCCAGGGTAAACAAACACCGGCGCGAGCCAAGAAGTTTTCTTTACTAAATTTTCCCTGATATAATTGCCGTACATTATCGCACCGGTAAAAATCACGCCGTCAAGTTTACCTTCGGCAGGTGCGGCAATATAAGCAATATATTTTGCTATTTGGTATATCATAGCATCTACGGCTTGTTTAGCCTGCTGCCTGCTGCAAGTAATATTGCTTTGGCCTTTATCGCCGGTTTCAATAAAAGAAAGTATCGCTTTTAAATCGTGCGTGCCGCAGTAAGCGTAAAGCCCGCCTTTACCGCGGATTTTAAGGCTCATTTCCGGCAGAGTATATTTGCCGCTGTAGCAAAGACGCATAAAATCACCCGTCGGCAAAGTACCGCTTCTTTGCGGTGTCATAGGGCCTTCCCCGTCAACCCCGCTGGTAACATCAACAACTTTACCGCCTATATGCAAACCTATTGTTATACCGCCGCCGCCGTGCATAATTACAAAGCGGCAATCCTCATATTTTTTACCCAATTTTAAAGCGGTGTGATAACCCGCACGCCTTTGGCTTAAAGCGTGGAATATCGGCACTCTTGTAAGCCCGGGCATACCAGTATATTTGGCAACGGGATACATTTCGTCAACAACTTCCGGATCGCTTATCAAAGCGGGGCAGCCGGCTTCGTCTGCTATGGCTTTTGCCAAAATTCCGCCCAAATTACAGGGATGTACGCCAAGATAACCTTTTCTTAAATCTTCAAGCATAGCATCATTGACATAAAAAATACCGCCCTCGGTCGGTTTGCTTAAACCGCCGCGGCCCATAACTACATCTATGCTTTTTAAATCTATATTATGTTTATTAAGATAGGATAAGATGAGTTTTGTTTTCATCGGAGCCATTTCGGTAACATTCTTATTTACATAAGGGGCCATATCTTTGGTGGAATATTCAAGTTTGACTTCAAAAACAGGCTTTGAACCGCTGTAAAAGCCTATATCATCGGAAGTAGAACCCGGATTTATTACCAGAATATTACTGTCCATAAAAACTCCTGTCAAAAACTGCTTATATATTTATATTTTATCATATATAACGCGGCTATTGGTATTTGCAAAGCAGCCAAACAACTGCGCCAAGCAACAAAGTAAAAGCCAAGCCCTTAAAAAAAGCAGGCCAATTACTTTGTTCCGGAGTTTCATTTACAGGCAATTCCTGCGGTAATTGGGCATTTTCCTCTGTTTGTGCTGATGAAGAATATTCTTCCGTTTCAGCAGGTTTTTTATTTATTGTTTTGCTGTTAACTTTTTGGGCAGGCTTAAGGGTTGTTTCCTCTTGCTTTACATTTTGTTGCTTATTGCTTACGGCAGAGGGCTGGTTATCCTGCACAGATATAACGGGGGTATCTTCCTGCAATACCGAAGGAGCACTTAAGCGTATATGTTCGGTATTTGTGTTTTCCCCTTTTTCTTTAAGCCAAAGTTCTTCCTGTTTTTTAAGGAATTCCTCCAAAGATTCAGCGTCTTTTGCTATTGGGGCTGTTTGTTCCGCTTCTTGCCAAGAGGAAGATACTTCCTGCGGTAATTATTTACCAAGGAATTTATAAAAAATAAATCTTCCTTATCTAAAAAACGCTTTGAAACCAAATCCTCAAAGCGGCGGTTGCGAACACCCTCGTTTAATACGGGCGGCAAATCCAAAAGAGAACATAAATTTTCTATATTGCCGCGTACTATTTCAATCTCTTTAAAATCCGGCTTTTTAAAACTGCCGCCTTTGCGTTTAAGTTGTATTTTGGAAAGTTCATAACAGCACAAAATAACTGCCTGCGCTAAATTGATTGACGGCACTTTAGAACTTGTAGGAATATTTAAAACAGCGTGGGCAAGCGCTATATCGGCAGAAGAAAGCCCCGTCTTTTCCGGACCGAAAATTATTGCTGTTTTGCGGCTTTCGTGAGTGTTTAAATATTCTTTTAATAAGGGCAGGGCAACAATTTCCTGCGTAATTCTGCGGTTTTTTAAAGCAGTTGTAGCAAAAATTAAATCTGCATCGTAAAGGGCTGATTTCAAATCATCAAAAACTGCAGCCTGTTTTAAAATTTCGTGCGCTCCCACGGCGGAAACTGCTTCCCGCCAAGTGGGCGCGTAAGGATCTACAACCCTTAAATCGCTAAGCCCGAAATTACCCATAGCCCGCGCAGCAGCACCGATATTTTGCGGATTTCTGGGGCGCACAAGTATAATTGAAATTGCGGATGATTGTGTCATTGTTGCTCCTTCTTTGCAGAGATAAAACTGTTTGCCCTCATACTGAAAAACTTCCCTTTCCCTACAACGATATGGTCTAAGACCGCTATTCCCAAAGGTGATGCTATCTGGGAAAGTGTTTCGGTAAGTTCCCTGTCCTCTGCCGAAGGTTCAGGCTCGCCCGAGGGATGATTATGCACAAAAATCAAAGCGGCCGCGCGGCGTTTAAGCGCTTGCTCTATAATTTTACGCGGCGCTATGCTTGCTCTGTCAATAGTGCCGACGGAAAGGCGCTCAACGCCTATAACGGCATTACGCGTAGTAAGATCATTTTCCGGAGTGGTAATTTCCTTGCGTTTTTTGATTTCTTCCAAAAAGTAGGTGCGCATAACAGCGCGTATAAGTTTTATAAAAACCGTACTTTGCCTGCCTATGCCTGCTACTTCCTCAAGTTCCGAAGGGGTAGCATCAAGTACTCCGCTTAAAGAGCCAAACTTTTTAAGCAAGGCCCAAGCCAAAGGTTTAGTATCTTTACGGGTTATGCAATATGTAAGCAGAAGTTCAAGGATTTCGTGCTCTAAAAAAGAGTCCAATCCAGCACTTTCAAAACGCTTTCTCAATCTGGACCTGTGCCCGCTGTAAGAAGGTTTTCCCATATAATATTTATTATATCTACTTTTTACCGCTAAAAATAGCAATTTTATCTGCTTACATTAAGAATATATGTATTATTAGTTTGTTATCACACGCTTGTTAATTTATATAATAACCTTATACTTTTATGGCAACAAAAATTTTCTTATGAGGTATTTATGTCTAAAAAAGTTTTAATAATAGGTTCAGGCCCTGCAGGATACCCCGCTGCTTTAAGATTAGCCGCCTTAGGTGCGCAGGTTATTGTAGCGGAAAAAAATAAAGCCGGAGGTGTTTGCTTAAACTGCGGCTGTATTCCTTCAAAATCCCTGCTTGATGCCGCACATAAATTTAATATTGTAAAAGAACTTAAACATCTTTCCATTGAGCCTGAAAAAGCCGACAGTTTTTTTAATTCTATGGATTTTACAAAAATACAGGCGCGCCGCCAAGCCGCAGTAGATAAACTGCAAAGGGGTGTTTTAACTTTATTTAAAGCCGCAAAAGTAAATTATATAGAAGGCGAAGCGGCTTTTACATCCCCAAACAGCGCAAAAATCAACGGACAGGAAATAAACTTTGATGCCGCAATAATAGCCTGCGGAACAAAAGCCTTTTATCCGCCCCCTTTTGATAAATATAAAGAACACCTCTACGATAACAGTAATATATTTTCCATAACATCTTTACCAAAACGCGCTGCAATAATCGGCGGCGGCGTTATCGGGTGTGAATTTGCCTGTATCTTTAATGCTTTGGGCGTTGATACCACAATTATAGAACTTGCGCCCTCAATACTGCCTATGGAAGATGAAAATATCGTAAGAGTGCTTAAAAATTCTTTTGAAAAACGCGGCATAAAAATAATAACTTCCGCCGCAGCGCAGGATATGAAAACAGAAAACGGCGTAAAAACTATTTTGCTAAATAACGGGCAAAGCGTAGAAGCAGATTTAGTACTTGCCGCGATAGGCAGAACGCCTGATTTGCAATCCTTAAACCTTGAAGCCGCAGGCATAGAATACAGCCGCAAAGGTATAAAAGTTAACCCAAAAACTATGAAAGTTAAAGACAATATTTATGCCGCAGGCGATGTAAACTGGCTTTGCCAACTTGCACACGCGGCAACCGCCCAAGGGCAGGCCGCGGCCGATGATATTATGGGGCTTGGCGGTAATTACAATAATGATTTAGTACCTAAAGCCGTTTATACCTGGCCGGAAATTGCTTCCGTAGGCCTAACCTTAAAACAAGCGCTTGAAAAGGGCTATGAAGCAAAAGCCAAAAAAAGTTTTATGCTTGCAAACGGCAGAGCCATAACACAAGACGAAACCGAAGGCTTTGTTCAAATTGTGCAAGATACTAAAACGGGCCTTATTTTAGGTGCGCAGATTGCAGGGGCTTGCGCAAGCGAGATGATACATATCCCGCTTATGGCTATGACATCTGGCATAAAAGCCAAAGATGCCGGCATGCAGATATTTGCCCATCCTACTTTAAGCGAAGCAGTAAAAGAAGCCTTATTAAAATAAAACAAAAAACTCTAAATCAATGAAAAAGCCGCAGACTAAAAAGCCTGCGGCTTAAAATATGATTATAAAATTAACCTATCAAAACACCTGCAATTATACCCCTTAAACAACTTGCGAGCAAACCTGCAAGCAAAGCCCTAAATCCCAATCTTGAAAGGTCCGCCCTTCTGCTGGGGGCAATAGCACCGATACCGCCTATCTGAATGCCGATTGACGAGAAATTGGCAAAACCGCAAAGAGTATAACTTAAAATAACTTTTGTCCTTAAAGTCATTTCAACCGTGCCGGCATTAAGTATATCGGAGAAATTTGCATAGGCAACAAACTCGTTAATAACGGTTTTTTCGCCTATCAAAGTTCCTGCCATTATAATTTCATCAGAAGGAACACCCAAAATCCAAGCAAGAGGAGAAAACACATAGCCGAAAACCTGCTCTATCGTTAATGCTTTTGCAAGGAACAAGCCGGTAAACCATTCAACAATTCCGCTGAACAATGCAATTAAAGCCGTAAAAGCAATCAACATACCTGCAACATTTAAAGCCAACTGCAAACCTGTGGAAGTACCGTTTGAAATAGAATCCAAAACATTGGCGCTCGGGTCTTTATAATCTATTTTTGCAACACCTAAAGTTACCGGTTTTTCTGTTTCCGGCACTAATAATTTGGAAAACATAACACCCGCAGGCGCACCCATAACGCTGGCCGCTATCAAATGGCCCGCAATACCCGGAACTGTCTTTTCCAACATCATAATATAAGCCGCCAAGACACCGCCCGCCACCGTTGCCATACCGCCGGTCATAACACACATAAGTTCGGATTTGGTCATTTTTTCCACATAAGGCTTAATTAAAAGAGGTGCTTCTGTCTGCCCTACGAATATATTTGCCGCCGCACTTAAACTTTCCGCGCCGGAAAGTTTACAAAGTTTGCCGAGTACTAAAGCAAATACATAAACTACTTTCTGCATTATACCCAAATAATATAACAGAGACATCAAAGCAGAGAAGAAAATAATTGTAGGTATCACTTGGAAAGCAAAGATATAGCCGAACTTTTCGCTACTGGCTAATCCGCCGAATACCATTTCAGCACCTTTCTGCTGGAAGTTTAATACTTTTAAAATTATGTCGTTTAAGTAATTAAATACGATTTTACCTTGCGGGGTTTTTAATATTAAAAGCGCAAATATCAACTGTAAAGCAAAAGCCCACAAAACCGTACGCCAATTAATAGCCTTTCTGTTTGTACTAAACAAATAGGCTATACCTACACAGACAACGACACCTATAAAAGCCGCAATATTTATACTCGACATTTAGACATCTCCTTATATTGGATTTGATAAGTCCATTCTACATTTTAATATCTTTTAAATCAATAAATTAAATTTTATCTTGTGCCTATAAAATTTTTGCTTAAAATACTATAATAGAAACAAACGGAGGTTTTTATGGCAGATTTTTCTTTTGATGTCGTTTCAAAAGTAGATTTGAATTTAATTGAAGAGGCTATAAGCGTAGCAAAAAAAGAAGTAGCCAACAGATACGATTTTAAAGGTTCTAACCCGAATATTGAACTTTTTTCTAAGGAAAACCTTTTAAAAATCAGTTGTGCAGACGAATATAAAGTTAAGGCCCTTTATGATATTTTGCTTACAAGGCTTTCTAAAAAAGGCGTGGCTTTAAAAAACTTTAAACCGCAAAAAATAGAAGCCGCTTTAGGCGGAACTGCCAAGCAGGAAATAAAAATCCAACAGGGCATTCCGGCAGATAAAGCCAAAGAAATAACAAAGACAATAAAAGAAGCAAAACTTAAAGTATCATCTTCCATACAGGGCGACCAATTAAGGGTAATTTCCGCTTCAAAAGATGCACTCCAACAAACTATTGCTCTTTTAAAAGGCAAGGATTTCGGCCTTGAATTGCAATTTACTAATTACAGGTAATTTAATGAAAAAACTACAATATACAACTCTATTTTTAGTTTTCTCGTTCTGCACATTGAATATTTTTGCTCAAAATGCAGTAAGCGAGTTCACTTTTTATTCTAAAGAAAAAGAAAGGCAAAGCGATAACATAAAACTGCTTGAAACTTTAGACCGTCATTTAGGCGCTTGGCTTGATAAAAATTATGCTCTGCCGGAAGCAGATGATGCTTTAGTTTTAAGAGCAGAAACAGAAGTATTAACAAAACAATATCCCAAAGCCTATATAACGCTTTTAAGACATAAATATGAATTTCCTAATTCCGCGAACTCAACAAAAGCAAAAGATTTGCTTATGCAAGTATTAAACAAAATGCCAAAGGCACAAAAGCAAACTTTGCAAAAAGCATACGAAATTAAATCTGTGCCCAAAAATACGGAAGACAGAATAGCGCAATTCCTTTCTGCCGCGACGAAACTTGAGATAAAAGGAACTTACCAGCCTTTAAACGAACAATATGAAAGTTTCTTTGCGCGTTTTCCGGTATATGACAATAAAGATAAAATAGAACTTATGATAGGCGATTGGGAAAGGGCAAATAAAAACTACCAAGCCGCAATTATGCAATATAAAAAAGTTTATGATATTTATCCTTCGACCAAATATAA
The DNA here is from genome assembly GCA_902791965.1 of Candidatus Proelusimicrobium bovinum. Taxonomy (GTDB): domain Bacteria; phylum Elusimicrobiota; class Elusimicrobia; order Elusimicrobiales; family Elusimicrobiaceae; genus Proelusimicrobium; species Proelusimicrobium bovinum. The sequence continues at coordinate 14,098 of CADAXZ010000053.1, forward strand.
GGCTGCATCTTTAAGAATGCTGGGTGATATTTACGCAGGCGAACTTAAAGATTACAACCAAGCATCTTATTATTATAACAATGTGCTTAAAAATTTCCCCAATTCAATAGAAATAGCAACAACTTACCACCACTTGGCCATAATGAACGAAAACCAAAAAGATTATCCTTCTGCCGTAGATAATATAACTAAGGCCGCGGAAGTATATCTTAAAAACGCCCAGAAAGATAAGGCTTACGGGGCTTATCTTTATAAGGCCGAACTGCGAAATAAAAGACTTAAAAATTATGCCGGAGCAGTTGATACTTTAAACCAAACAGCCGAACTTTTTAAAACAGATGCCAATAAATTTACCGATGCAAAAAACCAAGCGGCAGAAATTTATTCATCTAAACTTAAAGATAAATACGGCGAACTTGCCGCCTACGAAAGTATAACGGCTAACTATCCGGACTCCGCCTTAGCACCTAAAGCGGCATACCGCAGCGGGGAAATTTATGAATCTTTAGGGCAAAATGACAAAGCCAAGGAAATATATCAAAAATTAATTGTTAAATATCCTGCAGATGCTTTTGCAACAAAAGCCCAAAAGCGTTTGGTAAGAATTGAAAAGAATGAGCAAAAAGCAAAAACTCTAAAAGCAGCCGTTGCTGTTGCTGCCCCCGTTGCGCAGCAGGCAAGCAAACAGGCAGAGCAGATAAGCCAACCGATAATTTCAACACAGGATGACCCTATAAAAAAAGATACAGCCATTCCCAATGATTTGCAGGAAGAAGAAGTAGAAGCAGAAGATATAGTAATGGAAGTAGAAGAATAAAAGCAGAAATTTGCATACCAAAAACACCCCCGTTTTTAGACGGGGGTGTTTTTATTATATAAACAACAAACCTATCTGCCTGTTACAACTGTGCAGACCTCAGCATAAATAGCATAACTTTTTATTTCTTTATTTACTGAGGCTACTTTAGTAATAACGCCGTTTTTCTTTGCGGCCTCAACAGACATATCCCCGCTTAAATAAAGCCCTAAAATATTCTTTGCACAAGCACGGCCTTCTTTCTTGCCGCTTTCAGCAGTTATTAACATAGGCTGTACAGTATCCT
>CADAXZ010000054.1 GCA_902791965.1 Candidatus Proelusimicrobium bovinum
GAAATGTATTTCATCGATGCCGACGGGGAAGTGCAGCGTTTCCGCGATTGGGGCATAAAGGCTCCTGAGCTGAAGCTGGGCAATGCGGTGTTGGTGCAAGGCGAGCCAAGCACTTACGGAAGCGATACCTATGTGTATCGAACGCTCAACGACGTGTATGTGAGCAAGCTGATCGAAGACCTCAACCAGTACTGGAAGGGGCAACGGTCGTTTTCGTCGGATCTCTCCAAGCTGATTTCCGATGGCTACGTGGAATTCCTCGAGCAGATTTCCGATGCGGGCGCTGCGGATTCCATCAAGCATCTGGTGATCATCGACAGCAAGCAGTCGAATAGCGACTCAGATAACGATTCGGAAACCCGGGATTAACCGACGATATCGGCGTAGGTAGCGGCCCCGATGCGCGCTTGCACGTCGAGGGCTACCGCTTCGGAGTAATCCGGGTCACCGCAGAGCACCACGACAGCCATAATTATATACATTATAATTGCATCTATTATTAAAGCGCAAAATCTTTTCCAAAAACCTGCGTACATTTTTATATCTCCTTAATATTAAGATAACTGCACAAAACTGATAACCGATACCAACATACACAAACATCAACAACAATATAATAATATTTTACCTTTTATTGTCAGTATTTTTCACTTAATATTAATTTTAAATATAACAAATAACCGTTAATAAAAACAGAAATACTTTAAAATCCATATTACGCCTGAGTATCTAAGGCTAAAAGAAAAAGGGACTGATTCTTCTTCGGAGGTTTCAAAAGAATCCTGTAAAAGTTGGCCTAAAGTAGGGCGGGGAGCCTGTTTTAAATACTGGGCTACTACTTTTCTGTTTTGCACTTGGTCAAAACGCCTTACAGAAAGATTTACCGTAAATTTAGCAGTATCTATACCTATTACTACTGCTTGGACATTATCCCCTTCTTTACCGGCAAAATCAAGGCCTAATTCGTTTTCGGCTATAAAACCCTGCGTTTTATTTTTGCCTAATTCTACTTCTACGCCTTCCGGTGTTATTTTAGTGATTACACCTTTAACCGTAGTCATATAGCCGAATCTCTTTTTAAGTAAATCAGCGGGATTTAAGAATAACTGCTTTACGCCGAAATTCATTGTGCCTTTTTCTTCATTTACGGAAAGTAATTTGGCTTTAATTCTTTGGCCTCTTCTGTAATTGGCTAAAATAGTTTCGGCATCTTTCCAAGCAACATTATCCAAAGTTACAATACCTTCTATACCGTGATAGCGCAAATATAAACAATCTTTACCTACTTTAGATACCACAACTCTTAAAACTTCGCCAGGTTTTACTTCGCTTAACACCTGTGTTCTGCGGACGGATTCATCTTCCTGTAAAACTTGCTTTCTTGAAATGATAAGTTTTTGTTTTTCCTTGGAAAATTCCGCTATTACCGCTTTAATTTTTGCACCTTTGGGCAAATAGTGTTTATAGGCCGGATGAATCTCCGACAGAGAAAGAGGCATAAACCCCTGCACGCCGTTTACTTCTACTTTATAGCCGCCTTTTACACATTCCGTAATTACCCCTTTTACTCTTTCCTTATTTTCAAAAGCAGTTTTACAAACATCCCAACCCAAGGTTTCCAAAGCCTTTTTATGTGATAAAATAGAATGTCTTTCGTCGCTGCCTTTGCGTACAAGGACAGCCGTAATTTGAGAACCTACTGCCGGAACGGCTTTACCTTCAAAATCCGATAAAGGAATAAGGCCTTCCTTTTTATCGCCGGTATCTACAAGTACATTATCCTGTGAAATTTGTACTACGCTTACATTGACGATTTCTCTTTTATTTAATTTTTCCTGCATTGCGTCTTGTTCGGCGAACAACTGGTCCATCGTTATATCTTCTGATGAGTCTGCCGCCTGCGTATTTTTAATTTCTTCTGGGTTAGTCATATAATTTTTACACTTTACATTCTTTGATGTAAAATGTGTATCCTCCGTTTAATCAAGTTTATTTATCTCCTGCATTACTTTATCAGCAAAATCCTGAAACTGCTCTTTTACTTCCCTGTTAGGGTCTGCTTCAACCTTAAAAGGCTTACCGAAACTAACACTTATATTCCTTGTAAAAGGAAGTTTATTTGTATTACCTACCTTTATAGGCAATACTTGTGCTTTACTGTGATATACTATAAAACCTATCCCCGGTTTGGCTCTGCCGGGTTTACCTGTTTTAGAACGGGTCCCTTCCGGAAAGATAAAAAGACTTCCGCCTTTTTTTACAACCTTAAGCGCCGCTTTTATAGCGCCCATATCCCCGCCGGGTTTTTGCCTGTCAACAGGAATAAAGCCCAAGTATTTAAACAACCATCCGCATAAAGGAACAGACATAAGTTCCTTTTTAATAAAGTAAATCGAATCCCTTCTTTTACCGGCAAAACCGCCTGCCAAAGGCGGATCAAAATTAGACAAATGATTACAAGCCATAATCAAACTGCCTTCCTGCGGAATATTTTCCAAACCGGTAATCTTAACTTTGTAAAAGAGCAAATAATAACTTCTAAATATAAATTTTATCAAATTAAGAACAAGTTGTCTTACCATACTTTTGCTGCTGCCTCCAAAACTCTAAAAATCACCTGCTCTAAAGACATATTTGATGTATCTATAATTAAGGCATCCTTTGCAGGTTTAAGAGGTGCTACCGCACGGGTGCTATCACGCTCGTCGCGCGATTTAATTGAGGCTAAAATTTCCCCGTAATCGGCTTTTTGCCCTTCCTGTTCCAGTTGTTTTACGCGGCGCTGCGCTCTGGCTTCGGGCGCTGCCGTAAGATAAATCTTTAAAGGCGCTTGAGGACATATTACCGTGCCTATATCACGCCCTTCCATAACAATACCGCCGGCACGCCCTAAGTCTTTCTGTTTTTGTGTTATAATATTGCGGGCCTGCGCTATGGCAGATACCTTGCTTGCCGCACGGCCTGTTTCTTCCAACAATAATTTACTGCCCAAATATTGACCGTCTATAAGGACTTTAAGGCTGCTGTCGGCTTGGCGCTCAAAACCCCAAACAATTTCTTTTGCTGCTTTTATTACTGCTGCCTCATCGTTTAAGTCAATTCCCTTTTCAAGCACTTTCCAGCCTAAACATCTATACATCTGGCCCGTACTTAAAAAACTTATACCGTATTTTAATGCAACGGCCTTGCCGACGGAGGATTTACCCACGCCGGCAGTGCCGTCAATAGCAATAGTAATTTTACTTTTATCTGCACTCATCTGTAAAACCTGTATTAAACATTAAAGTTATTGCTGCTTAAGCCGCGTAAAGCAAGCAAAATAGTATCAGGATTTGTAGAGTAATCCAAAATATCTTCAAGTTTACAGTGCCCTGCCTTATGAAGCATTACCAAAGATTCGTCAAAGGTTTTCATACCGTAGTAATCGCCGGCATCAATAGCCTTATGAATATCTTGGATTTTGTTATCTAAAATAAGTTTTTTGATTTGGGCAGTAGGCAACATAATTTCGGTAGCAGGGATAAGCCCTCCGCCGATTTTAGGTAATAACCTTTGGGAAATAACACCCCTGATTAAATCAGATATTTGGAAGCGAACCTGCCCCTGTTGCTCCGGCGGGAAAGATTCAATAATCCTTGAAATTGTCTGTACGGCATTAACCGTATGCAAAGTGGAAAGCACCAACTGTCCCATTTCCGCCGCCGCAATAGCAGCACGGATAACTTCGGTATCGCGCATTTCCCCTAACATAATAACATTCGGGTCTTGACGCATTGCGTATCTTAATGCAGATGTGTAAGAAAGAGCATCCGTACCCAAAGAAAGTTGGCTTACTATACTGCGTTGGTCGCTATGTATAAATTCCACAGGGTCTTCTACCGTAAGAATATGGCATGAACGCGTTTTGTTAATATAATCTATCATCGCGGCCAAAGTAGTAGATTTACCGGAACCTGTCATACCGGTAACTAATATGATACCGCGGTGATTGTCGGCTATTTTTTTAATAGTATCGCTTGGAAGGTTTAAATCTTCAAAAGAAGGTACTTTTAAAGGAATATGACGGATAGCCATACACATTTTACCTGATTGTCTAAACACATTAAACCTGAAACGGCCGTATTCCTTGGCATCCAAAGCAAAGTCAACGCTCAAGTTCTGTTCAAACATTTTTCTTTCGCGCTCACCCATAATTGCCGAGGCGATTTTCTTTACATCATCATTAGTAAGGAAACAATCTTCAATTTCTCTTATTTTAGTATTGATACGGACATAAGCATTAGAGTTTCCCCTTATATGAAGACCGCTTGCCTTATTATCAACAACAGTTTTAAGCAGAGTGGTAAGACCTATTGCCATATTATTTTTCCTCCTTTCTGCGCCTTATAAACGCAGGAATAAGCATAAATTCCGACTTTGAATTAAACAAATCCGAATTGCGCTGCGTGCGTGTAATACCTGGCATTCCAATATGAGAAGGTTTCTTCATTGACGGAATTTTTAACCTGCTGCCGCTATCTTTCCCCACGCCGTTAACTAAATTGCTTCTTGAAGTTAAATGCGGGTTGCTGTTGCCGGAAAACCCCGTCGCTATAACCGTTACGCTTAAACTGCCGGGCGGTAAATTTTTATCATACATAGTACCGTACTTAATTTTTGACTTATTGCTTGCATACTGCATTACCATATTCATAACCGCATTTAATTGCGGCATAGTAATATTTTCATCGGGATTACGCGTGCTGGTAAACACTATCAGCCCTTTAGCGCCCGTAATATCGGCATCTTCAAGCAAAGGCGAAGTTAAAGCCTGTTCGGCAGCCTTTAAATGACGGTCCTGCCCCTTTGCAATCCCTGTACCTATAAGCGAACGCTTTGAATCTAACATAATGCTCTTAAGGTCATTATAGTCTATATTCATTTCGCCGGGCCTTAAAATTACTTCGGATATTCCTTTGACAGCGCGAAGTAAAACATCATCTACCATTTTAAAGGCTTCTTCCCTTTTTGCTTTAGGATCTATAATTTCAAAAAGTCTTTCGTTTGGAACTATCAGCATAGAATCAACATATTTCTGTAATTCCTTAATGCCTTTATCTGCTATCTCCGCACGGACATAACCCTCAAAATTAAAAGGACGGGTTACTACACCGATAACTAAAATATCATCGCCGTAAGTTTCTTTGGCGATTTTTGCAAGAACAGGCGCAGCACCTGTACCTGTCCCGCCGCCCATACCGGCAGTAATAAACAGTAAATCCGTATCTGCTATTAAATCTTTAAGTTGTTCTAAAGATTCTTCCGCCGCCGCCTTGCCTTTTACAGGATCTCCGCCTACCCCTAAACCGCTTGTAAGATTTTCCCCCAAATGGACAAGATAAGGGGCATTATTGCGTTTTAAATCCTGTGCATCTGTATTGATTGCTATAAAATCAACATTTTCAATACCGGCATCCATCATATGGTTTATGGCATTTCCGCCGCCGCCGCCGATACCTACGCATTTTATTTTTGCAAATTTCCCTTCAAATTGTTTTGCATTAGGAAATAAACTTTCTTCTTTTTCTTCATTCATCATAAAATCTAACCGTTAAAAACCGTTTCTTTAATTTTGTTAAACCATCTTAATATCGGGGAGCGTGTACTAATATCATTTCCGTTCGTTTCGGAAGATACCATTTCCCTTTTTGAAGCATAAATCGCCAAGGAAAGTGCCGTAGAATATAAAGGATCAAAATATTTCTCTTCCGCATTAATCAAATCACGCTGGACAGTTACACAATGAGCCTCTTTAAGGCCTAACCTTTGGCAGCATTGGGCATCTATACCAGGCATAAGAGAACCGCCGCCGGTTAAAACGGCATAACCGTCTTTAAGAAAATCTCCCACACCGGCCTGTTCTATATCTTCCCTGATAAAATCAAAGATTTCTTCCGCACGCGAGGACATAATATCCAGCAAATGGCTTTTTTCTATCTCGGTAATATGTTTTTCGTCAATAGAGGGTACTTTTACAGTACCTTCTTCCAAATAAGAGGGAAATGCTACACAATAGCGTTCTTTTATTTCTATAGCAGAGGCCTTAGGGGTGCGCAGCATAGTTACAATATCTGAGGTAAAAAGGTCGCATCCGAAAGGAAAATCTTTTGAATATTTCAAACAATTATCAGCCCAGATACCAACCGAAATAGTCTCCCCGCCCAAATCTATTATAAGGCAATAACTTTCTTTGTCTTCTTTAAATTATTTACACAGGAAGAAAGCCCCGTAGTAATATGCACATCAACTTCCAACAGAGAGCCTTCCATACCTTCGGGATTATCTACCCCGTCTTGTCTGTCTATGGAAAAGCCCTGAGGAACTACGCTGACAATTTCATAATTGGCTTTTAAAGGAACTGAACGCGCATTGTTAATAGCCTGTTCTATATCTGCGGCAGTAATTTCTCTCATACGGCCCATATTTAAAGAGCCGGAATTAGTTAAAGTTTCCAAATGTTCGCCGCGCAATGCTACATATAAGGCATTTATATCCTGCTCTGCTTTTTCTTCTATATAATTAATAACTTCCGCTATTGATGAAGAAGCCTCCCTTATATCACTTACCATACCTTTTTTAAGGCCTTTGCAAGGCACACTTTTGCCAGTTATAACTTTTAAGGAGTTCGTTTCCGGATCATAAGCGGCAGCAATAGCCGTAATTTTTCTGCTGCCTATATCCAATGCTGCTATTAAATTTGTTTTAGACATATTACAACACCTTCATATCGTGGGTTTAAGATATATTTTTCCGTCATTAAAATAATCAAAATTTATCTCAAACGGAGTTTTAAATCCTCGTTTGCCGGATTCTTTTAGAACACGCGCTAAATAAATTATTTTTGCAGGCCCGTCTTTAAAACCGCCCATTTCCGCCTTTCCGTCCTTTAATATAAGCGAAAATGTATTATTTTCCATATCCAAATAAGTTTCCTTAAGGCCTATGGAATCTGCTGTTTTCAGCGCTTTTATTAATTCTACTAATTCTTTGGGCAAAAGGTCATCTTTTATTTGACCTTTGGCTTTAAACCTAAATAAATGCTCATTTTCAGGGGATTTATCATCAGGAAAAACAAATCCGCCTTCTTCCAAGAGATAATTTTTATGTTCCGTTTCTATTAAAGCAAACGGGGTATGCTTTTTTATTTTTATATTCAAATTACCGTTAATATAATTACGCCACACATTAACCTTTTTTAATTCTTTTAAATTTGTCTTTAAAAGTTTTTGTACGGCTACGGTATCGGTATGCGTCATCACATCCCCTTCTTTAACTGAGATATATTTTTTTACTTCCTCAATTACAGGGCCTGTTTCCCCGCTGATATTTATGTTCTTTATATGCCATTCAAGCCAAGAGGGGCGGCTTTCCGTATTAAAAATAAGCGCGGCTGCCTTTTTAAGCCCCCAAACACCGCCGCATAATACGGCAATACACACAAGAAACAAAACTATCTTTTTAAATCTTAAAATTCTTTGACGCCGGCCGCGTATAGGCGTAAATTTTTTTTTGGATTTTTTGTTTAGTATATACATCCCATACCTTCGGCTAAAATAACTTACGAAAAGAAAAAAATGGGCGGAAAGGGATTTGAACCCTTAAGTCCTTTCGGACATACGGTCCTGAGCCGTACGCGTCTGCCAATTCCGCCACCCGCCCATCTTTTTGTATTTTATTAAATTTGCTTATCTTTTACAATAATAAAATAATATTCATATATCTATATAACAACAGAGAAATTTGCTAAAATCACTTTATGGCAAGAAAAAAGGGTACAAATATAATAGCAACCAACAGAAAAGCATTCCACGAATATTTTATTTTGGAAACTTTTGAAGCAGGTATGGAACTTTTAGGCTCGGAAATTAAATCTTTAAGGCTTAAAGATTGCAGTTTGGAATCTTCATTTGTAAGGATGGATAAAGACCAAGCATACATTTTTAATATGCACATTAAGCCTTATGCCTTTAACACGCATACCACGCTTGACCCTACCCGCACCCGCCGCCTTTTGCTGCACCGTAAGGAAATAAACAAACTTACCGCCGCCAAAGAGATTAAAGGCCAAACCATAGTACCTTTGGAAATTTACCTTAAAGACGGCTGGGCAAAAATAAAAATAGCCTTGGCAAAAGGCAAAAAAATCTATGATAAACGCGAAAGCCTTAAACGCAAGGATTTATCGCGGGAAATGGAACGCGGCTTTAAAAACAAGTTTAAAATATAATTTTAACCGCATTTTTTTATAATAAACACAAAGCCCCGCGGGTTTAACCGCGGGGCTTTTTGTATGTACTTAATTAAAATTGTGCAGATAAATTTCAGTCCGCATCAATGCGGCCTATGGAACTTTGCAGAGCATCGCGCCAATAAGAAATTTTTATGCCGAACTCCCTTTTTATTTTGCTCTTGCTAAGTACAGAATAATGCGGCCTTTTGGCAGAAGCAGGATATTCCTGTGATTCTATGGGCAGGACTTCGCACTTAAGGCCTTTAAGGCTTACGACTTCCCTCGCAAAACCGTACCAAGAACAAACGCCCTCATTAGAAAAATTATAAATTTTCTTTACGCCGTTTTTTACTACCGGTATCATACCTTCTATTATCTTGGCAAAATCACCGGCATAAGTAGGCGAGCCGATTTGGTCATAAATAACCTTTATTTCATCCTGTTTTTTGGCGAGGGAAATAATAGTCTTTACGAAATTTGTGCCGAACTCGCTGTAAAGCCAAGAGGTTCTTAAAACTACGCATTGAGGAGCGTGTTTAAGAACAAAAAGTTCCCCTTCAAGTTTAGTTTGTCCGTAAACTGAAAGGGGGTGGGGTTTATCGTTTTCAGTATAAGGTTTAAAATTATTGCCGTCAAAAATATAATCGGTGGAAAGTTGAATAATACCCAAGTTATATTTATCTGCCGCCATAGCCAAGTTCCTTGCACCTAAAGCATTTACAGCATAGGCTTGGTCTATATTTTTTTCCGCGGCATCAACAGCAGTATAACCGGCAGCGTTTATTATAGTGCTGATATTATTTTCCCTGATAACTTTATCTACACTGTCATAAACACTTATATCTAATTGTTTAACATCCGTATAAACAACCTTGTCTGCGGGCAGGATTTGCCTTAAACAGCACCCCATTTGTCCGTCCGCACCGGTAACTAAAATCATATTTTCACCTCACAAAATATTTTACGGCCTAAAATAAAATACATTATTATTACATTTTTATCAATATTATTTTGCCGTTATAAACGCAAAACACATTAATTTTATTGCATATTTATTTTATTTCCGTCTTAAACATTTTTTCATTGTCATTTATATCTATCTTTATACTGATAAATCCTTTCAAGATTGATACAATATAATTATGAAAATAAAAAAATATATTTTACCTTTTTCTGTCTTTTTGGCTTTCTATACCTTAGTTTATGCACAGGATAGCCAAACGGATAAATCAAATATCTTGACACTACAAGATTGCATAGATATTACTTTGAAAAATAATCCTTCTATTGCATCATCTTATGCTTCCCAAGAGGCGCAAAAAAACAGAGTTTCCCAAAGTAAATCTTCTTATTTGCCTCAAGTTGACGCAAGCGCAAATTATTCAAGGGGCAACAGCAAAACATCTACCGGATGGAATGATGCGGCAAATAATTATTCTTCTTCCATAAATGCCAAACAGTTGATTTATGATTTCGGACAAACAGGCCTTTCAACAGATATACAAAAGAATACTTATTATTCTTCCGTAGCCGATACAAAAAATTTAGTGGTAAATACCATATACCAACTTAAAGAAGCCTATTATGCCGTACTGCTTGCCAAACAACGCAAATTAGTTTATGAACAATCCGTAGAACAGTATCAGCAACAACTTAAAAGGGCTAAAGGGTATTATGAAGTCGGCACGCGCCCTAAAATTGATGTTACTACGGCGGAAGTAAATTTAAACAATGCCAAACTTAATTTGATACAGACGGAAAATCTGCTTAATAAATCCTTTCATGTTTTGTTGAATATTATGGGCATTTATGATTATGACGAATCCTTTGATATTACAATGAATGATACCCTGCCGGAATTTACTTTAACGGAAGAAGAAGCAATCAATACCGCTATGCAAAACAGGCAGGATTTACTTTCTTACAGATTAAAATTGGAAAATGCCCGCCAAAATATAAAACTTTCCAAGACGGGCTATGCGCCGAGCATTAACGCCACAGGTTCTTACGGGTGGAGCGGAAATGATTTTCCCCTTTACGACCGCTGGAGCGTAGGTGCAGGCATTTCCGTACCTTTGTTTTCGGGCTTCAGTACCTACAATAAAGTTAAGGAAGCACAAAACAATATGTTAAGTGCTTATTATAATTTAACCGCAGCCGAACAGGATATTCTTTTGGATATAAAAAAAGCATACCTTAATGTGCAGGATTCCAAATCAAAAATACCCGTAGCGGAAATAAGCCGCACACAGGCCGAGGAAAATTACCAACTTGCCGTAGGGCGTTATAAAGTAGGCGTAGGCAATTATATTGAAGTTAAAGATGCCGAAACTACTTTAAGTGATGCAAAACTTTCTTATATAAACGCCGTTTTTGATTATATACTTTCAATAGCGGCCTTAAATAAAGCAATGGGGATAGAATAATGAAAAAGACTATAAAAATAATTATCGTTTTAGTAATAATCGCCGCAGTTATAGGGCTTTTGTTTAAGTTTAAAGGCGGCAAGAAAAAAGAAACTTATAAAACCGAACCCGTAAGAATGGCAAGGATAGTAGAACAGGTGGAAGCATCCGGCACTATCAACCCTACGACGGAAACCAGCGTAGGTACGCAGGTATCGGGCAGAGTGCAGGAAATTTTTGTAGATTACAATTCCATAGTTAAACAAGGCGATTTGCTTGCCGTTATTGACCCTTCCACTTATGAATCTGCCGTAGTACAGCAGGAAGCCAATTTGCTTAAAGTGGAAAGCGAATATACCAACAAAATGCGCAATTACGAAAGATACAGAAAACTATATAAACAGGAATTAGTTGCCAAGAGCGAACTTGATGACGCCGAAACGGCTTATCTTCAGGCCAAAGCACAAGTAACGCAGGCCAAAGCAAGTTTGGATAAGGCAAAAATTGATTTGGGATATACGCAAATTACAAGCCCTGTAAACGGAATAGTAATATCAAAGGAAGTGGAATTAGGACAAACCGTAGCGGCAAGTTTTAATACCCCCACTTTATTTTCCGTAGCGGAAGACCTTACAAAAATGCAAATTGAAGTAAACATTTCCGAAGCCGATATAAGTAAAATAAAGGAAGGGCAGGATGTTGACTTTAATGTTGATGCTTATTCCGATACGACTTTTAAAGGCAAAGTAGTGCAGGTGCGCAATTCCCCTATTACCACTTCAAATGTAGTAACTTACACGGTGGTAGTTTCCGTAGATAACAGCGACTTAAAACTTAAGCCCGGTATGACGGCAAATGCTTCTATAATTACAGCCGTAAGGGATAATGCTTTAAGCGTTTCCAATCAATCTTTAAGATTTGTTCCGCCTTCCGATGCAAAAATAAAAATGACAGGCAATGAAAACCGCAGGAACTTTAAAGGACAAGGCGTTTGGAAACAGGACCCGCAAACCGGAGAACTTGAAAGAATAGAAATACAAACAGGTATTACCGACGGGAATAAAACAGAAATAACAAGCGGTAATATTACAGAAGGCACGCAAATAATAACTTCATCTGCTGCCGCATCTTCTTCTAAAGCAAATAAGAGGAGAATGGGGCCTCCGGGCTTTTAAGGCAAGGTAGAGGAGCAAAAAATGCCTTTAATACAAGTTGAACATATTTTTAAAAGTTATAACTTAGGTGATGTACCGCTGCAAGTGCTTAAAGATGTCAGCCTTACTATTGATAACGGGGAGTTCGTAGCAATAATGGGCCCAAGCGGCAGCGGTAAAAGTACCTTTATGAATATGTTAGGCTGCCTTGATAAACCTACAAGCGGGACTTATATTCTTGACGGGCTAAATATTACAAAATCTACTTTAAGCGAACTTGCCGATATACGCTGCCGCAAAATAGGTTTTGTATTCCAAGGTTTTAACTTACTTTCAAGGACAACTGCCATTGAAAATGTGGAACTGCCTATGATTTATGCGCGCATACCCTCTAAAGAACGCAAGGAAAAAGCAATAAAAGCCCTTGAGGCCGTAGGGCTTGGCGAAAGGCTGGAGCATATGCCCAACCAACTTTCCGGCGGACAGCAACAAAGAGTAGCCATAGCAAGGGCAATAGTAAATGATGCTCCTATAATTTTTGCGGACGAACCTACCGGTAATCTTGATACAAAAACAAGTATTGAAGTTATGAACAGTTTTTGCAAACTTAACGAGGAACAAAACAAAACCATTATCCTTGTTACGCACGAGCAGGATATTGCGACGGAGAAATTGTCAGCGATATTCAAAATGAACACAGGACACCGTACAAATGATTGATATTCTTACTATTTTTAAGATAGCAGTAAAGGCTATATGGGTAAATAAAATGCGCTCCGTACTGACGAGTTTAGGCATTATTATCGGCGTGGCGGCAGTTATCGTTATGTTAGCCGTAGGGCAAGGTGCAAAAAAGAAAATATCCGACCAGATGTCAAGTATGGGCAGTAATCTATTGATGATACAATCAGGCTCGGTAACTTCCAGCGGGGCAAGAACGGGGCAGGGCGCAAAGCCTACTTTAACACTTAATGATGCCTACGCAATAGAAAAAAATTCCCAGCATGTAAGCCAGGTAGCGGCCAGCGTAAACGGCACAGGCCAAATAGTTTACGGCAACCAAAACTGGTCAACGCAGGTGCAGGGAACTATGCCTTCTTTGTTTTATATCCGCTCGTGGGAGATTGATAACGGTTCTCTGTTCACGGAAGATGACATCCGCCAAAATGCCAGCGTAGCAATTTTAGGTACTACGGTAGTTGAAAACCTTTTCGGCGTTGTTGACCCTATCGGCAAAAGTATAAGAATAAACAATATGCCCTTTAAAGTTGTAGGCGTGCTTAAATCTATGGGGCAATCAGCCTTCGGGCAAGACCAGGACGATACCGTTATTGTGCCTGTAAGCACAGCCTCAAAAAGGCTGTTCGGCTCGCAATTTCCCGGGACGGTAAGGAATATTATGGTGCAGGCCAAAAGTACAGAAGAAATTTCCGCCGCGGAAGAAGAAATTACTATTCTTTTGCGCCAAAGACATAATATTACAGGCAAAAAAGAAACAGATTTTATTATCCGCAATCTTACCCAAATGATGGAAAGCGCTATGGAAGCCAGCCAAACCTTTTCCGTACTGCTTGCGGCGATAGCATCAATCTCTTTGCTGGTGGGCGGTATCGGCATTATGAATATTATGCTTGTTTCCGTAACGGAAAGGACAAGGGAAATCGGTATCCGTATGGCAATAGGCGCAAAGGCTTGGGATATACGCCTTCAGTTTTTAGTGGAAGCGTTGGTTCTTTCTCTTGCGGGCGGCATTTTGGGCATAGTTTTAGGCATTTCCGTAGCAGTAGGGATTAAAAATTTCTTCCCCGATTTTCTGCCCATAGGCATAACAATTTCCCCTATGATAATTTCTTTTATCTTCTCGGGCTTGGTGGGAATAGCGTTCGGGTTCTTCCCCGCATATAAAGCATCAAAACTAAACCCGATAGACGCCTTAAGATTTGAGTAGACTCAGGATTCAACGCTAAAAATTAGTAAATTAAATTTCCATAGATATTTAAAGCCCCGTACTTAAAATAAGCAGCGGGGCTTTTATAATAAAAAACAAATAAAAAATTAAAGTTTTTCCATCGCTTCCATTGACTTAACCATATCCATATCCGCTTTGGCTTTCTCTTTCATATCAAGTTTTTCATAACACAGCGCACGCATATAATAAACTTGTGCAACAGGTCTTATATCAAGTGCTTTTGTATATTGTTCTATCGCTGCATTAAAATTACCAGTAGAATAATAAACCCCGCCTAAAGAAACCAATGCAGAAACATTATACGGATAAAGTTCCAAAGATTTAAGCAAGTTTTCCCTCGCCGCTTTATAATCTTGTTTTGCGGCATAGGCAGAACCTAAAGCGCTATAAAGTTCCGGAACATATTTATCATTTTCCAAAACAGTATTAAAATCCGCTATTGCGGCGTCATAATCCCCTAAGAAAAAGGCTAAACTGCCGCGGGATAAATAAGCCTCCGAATTATGCGGATTTGCCGCCAAAGCCTTATTATAATACTTAAGGGCTTTTTTGGGTTTGCCGATTTTTAAATACATATCCCCTTTAGCAGTATATTCTATTGATTTTTCAATATTATTTCCGCCGCAGTTTACGGCGACGGCCGCCATAAAAATAAATAAAAACGGTATAAGTAATTTTTTCATATAATCTCCCTAATATATTAAGAATGTAGCATAATTTGACCGTTTTTTAAATATCTTGCTTAAATGGTAAAATATATATGTGAATAATATTCTGCTTATTTGCCGCGATACACCGCAAAACACACTTGCGCTTACTTCGGCCGTAACAATTTTAAAACGCAATTTTCCCAAAGCAAAAATAAGCGTGGCCTCTTTGTATCCGTGGATATTCCGCAATAATCCGGCCGTTTTTAAAGCATTACAACTTGGCGGTGCAGGCAGTTTGTTTTCTGTTTTAAGGCAAGATTCTTATGATTTGGCTATTTTAACAAAACCCTCTTTGCCTTATGCCGCCGTACTTTATGCATCAAAAATTCCCAAACGCTTTATGCCTGATGCTTTTTACAGTAATTTTTTGGCTACAAACAAAATACAAATACAAGGACTGCCAATTAAGCAGGCCTATCTTGAGTTATTAAAGCCTTTATTTGTTTTTATGTTTCCTGCCAAGGAACAATTATATATATCAAAACGGGATGATGCCGACGCAATAAATATTCTATCCGAAACGGGCATTAACCAAACCGATAAATTTGTATGTCTTTTCCCCGCGGCAGTACAGCAGCAGTTAAATGCAGATAAAGATTTTTATGCAAAACTTATTGATAAAATATCTGCCAAACACCCTGATATAAAATTACTGCTTGCGGCAGAAAACCAAAAAGATTTGCATACCGTAAATGAAATCTTTTGGCTTACTATAAAAAAGCCCGCAATTATAAGAAAAATACTTTCACCGGAACTTTTAAGCGCAATAATATCAAGGTCAAAAGGTGTAATAAGCGGATGTACTTTGCCGGCTTATATTGCTTCGGCTTTAGGTAAAAAAACTATTGTTTTTGTTCCTTTAAATGCAGAGAAGTTCTTCCCTTTACCTTATAACAGCACCGTTATAAAACCTAAAAATAATAATTGCGGGGGCAACTGCCTTGAAGCCTGCCCCGCTTTCTGCCTTAAAGATATAAGCCTTGAACATACTCTAAAAGTTTTTGATACAATATTTGCACCTGCTAAAAAACGGGGGATTTTTAACGATGAAGGAACTTTCAGTCTTTTTAATAACTAAACAGGAAGGCGCAAACCTTAAAACCTGCCTTGAAAGCATTAAAGGCCTTGCGTCCGAAATTATCGTTTTAGACAGCGGCAGTACAGACGATACTTTAAATATCGCCAAGCAATACGGCGCAAAAACAGAGTATAAGGAGTTTACTTCCTTTACCGAACAAAAAAATGCCGCTTTGGCACTTTGCACAAAACCTTGGGCCTTAAGTTTGGACGCCGACGAATATCTTACCCCCGAACTTAAAGAAGAAATTTCCGGTTTATTATCTTCCCCCACACTTGAAGATTACTGCGGGTATTATTTAAAACGCTCATCAGTATTTTTGGGCAGAAGGATGAAGCACAGCGGCGTTAATAATGAAAAGATTTTAAGGCTCGTAAAAACACAAAAAGCCCAATACACAGGCGGGAAAGTACACGAAACGCTTGAAGTACAAGGCCCAACTGCAGAACTTAAACATCAGTTTATGCATAATACTTATACGAGCATAGAGCAGTATTTTGCCAAATTTAACCGCTATACCACTTTGGCCGCACAGACAATGGCGGAACGCGGCAAAAAGTTTAATCATCTGCAACTACTTAGGCCGCCTTTGGAGTTTTTTAAAATCTACATTTTAAAACTTGCCTGTTTAGACGGTATGCAAGGCTTTTTGTGGGCTTTGTTCAGTAGTGTTTATCCCTCCGTAAAATATGCCAAACTATGGGAAATTTACCATAACCGCAAAACACAAAAATAAAAATACTTGCAATATCTATTAAAACACCCCGTAAATTAAACTTACGGGGTGTTTTGTTGAAAACAGGAGTGTTTTGGCACTATATTTATTT
The DNA here is from genome assembly GCA_902791965.1 of Candidatus Proelusimicrobium bovinum. Taxonomy (GTDB): domain Bacteria; phylum Elusimicrobiota; class Elusimicrobia; order Elusimicrobiales; family Elusimicrobiaceae; genus Proelusimicrobium; species Proelusimicrobium bovinum. The sequence goes on from CADAXZ010000054.1 coordinate 16,413, forward strand.
TATACTGCAACTATATACCGTAGAAGTATAACAATATTGTCTTGTGCTACTGTTATAAGAACAAGATGTTTGGGTAATACCGTTTGTGTTAGGGCACTGTGATGCACTTATACTTCCGTCAACATAATGCCCCGTACCCATAACGCCGGTATATTCTGCATTTTTCATACCGTTGCAACCGTTAATGTCGCTGAGGCAATTAGTATTTTCTCTTTTATTGACTACATAACTAACTGTTTTTTTACATGTTTGGCTTGAAGAGTCCCACTTATATCCGCCGATACAAGCACAAAAATCAAGCGTAGTGCCAGGGTCGCTTCTCCATACTCCGTTAAGACACTCCCACTTAAACTGGCACATACTTGCGTTAGCCTTATACTGTGCGGCAGTAGGAGTTGTATTATTGCTATACTGGTACGGTGCTTGGTTAGGTTTACTTCCGCAAGCAACACAAGTTAAATTACCATAGTTCCAATAATAATTGCTTGCACAAGTACATTTCCCGGACCAACTGCTCCAACTGTTGTAGGAGCAACCTCCACAACCGCTCCTTACGCTTCTTGTCCTTGTTTGGGTACCGCTTACGGAATTTGATACATTTCCGGAACAATTACGGGTTTCACTTGTGGCAGTACATTGGTAAACACAAGAAGTTACACCCCAATCACACCAAGTACCTCTGCAACATACACGCGAACTTGCAGTATCTCCGCAGCCGTTTATCGTATACATAGTTTGGGTACTTCCTTCAGAGGTACAACTTTCCGCAAGAACAAAAACAGATAAGGAAAATAAAAACATTAATACTGTTAATATATTTTTCATAACATCTCCTTACTTATACAGGTAAAATAAGTAATCTCTATCTTACCTATACCCGCCATTGCTTTAAACAATGGCGGGTGGTTAGTTGAGAGACTCGGACGATGCCGAGGTACTTCAAATTATCTTGATTGTAAAGAGATATGGACTATTGATAAGTTTGGCAGTATTCCCAATCTTAAAATATTCTTTTATATTGTCAATGTTATATGTATGTTCCTAAAAATAAAATTTATATTTTTAGTACATATTTCATTTTAAGACAACACAAAAGCCCGTCATTTTAGACGGGTAAATATTTCAATTATAAAAGGTACTCCTGCTTTACTTGCAGTTCCTGATATCCCGCTTTTCACAGCCAGCCTCTCTTTCAACCTTTCCGGACCTAAAAACCTTACTTAACCTAACCAAAGTTAAATAAAGCCTACCACAACTTTTACAGCCCGAAACTTGAAGTTAATTTATCAAAAAAAAAACGGGTGTCAAGTAAAATTCAATTTGCGGTATTTTTACGGCTAATACGATAGAAAAATTATCAAACAAATAACATAAAAACATATAGCCCTAAAAACAATAATTTTTAAGATAAAACGACTTTATAGCAACAAACTTTAAAATTTGCTATATTAATGATGAGCCGTCCCATATCAATTACCGACGGTTATGACTCAAAATACTGATAAAATTTTAAAAGAAAACTTCCTTAAAACACTTGAAGAAACCGATACAATCGCAGAAGCATTAGAACTTTCCGCTTTCCCCAAAATTATGCTTTGCTCGGCTTTACTCAAAGACAAAACATTTCAAAAAAACTTTGATAAAATTATCAATTTAAAACTTGAAATTGCACTGATAGAAGCCGCGCTTAAATCCAAAGCGGCAGGGATTTTATCCTTTTCTCTGATAAACAGGCTGCCTAAAAAATACAATAAATCTTCCAAAGAACAGGATAAAAAACAGGAAGCGCCAAGCAAAATAATTTATGACGGAAATTAAAGCAAAAGTAGGCAGGATTTTTAAAGAAAACCTTGCCGCAACACAGCAAACCGTAATAAATATCGGCGGGGCGCGTTCCGGCAAGAGTTATGCCTTGGCCCAACTTATGATAATGCGCGCTTTAAATAATTGCGTGCTGATAGCAATAAGCCGCAAAACTATGCCCGCTTTAAAAATGACGGCTTACCGCCTTGTTATGGATTTGCTTAAAAAATACGGCCTGTACAAAAGCGCAAACCTTAACAAGACGGAAAATTTTTATATGTTAGGCAAAAGCAGAATACAGTTTTTTTCTTTAGACGACCCAGAAAAAATTAAATCTTCCGAGTTTAATTATATCTGGCTGGAAGAAGCAACTGAGTTTACTTACCGCGACTATCTTATTTTGCTTACCCGCCTTTCAGCACCAAAACAAACCGAACTTACCAATCAAATTTTTTTGACGCTTAATCCTACCGATGCAAACAGTTGGATAGCAAAAAAACTGTTAAACTACGACGATGTAAAAATCATACACAGCACTTATAAGGATAATCCGTTTTTATCGCAGGAATATATAAATACGCTTGAGCGGCTTAAAGAGCGTGATAAAAACTCCTACGAGATTTACACCTTGGGCAAATGGGGCAAAAGCGATAAAATAATTTACTCCGATTGGCAAACTGTTGCCGCGCCGCCGCTAAACCCGCAGGAAATTATTTTCGGTTTGGATTTTGGGTTTAATAACCCATCCGCTTTAGTAAAAGTTTATATACAAGACGGCATTTTTTACGCCGAAGAAAAACTCTACCAAAGCGGCCTTACCAATGAAAGTTTAATTGAAAAATTAAAGCGGATTATCCCCCCTGAACAAAGAAATTGCTTTATCTATGCAGACAGCGCAGAACCCGCCCGTATAGAAGCCATTTACCGCGCAGGATTCAACATAAAAACTGCCGATAAAAACATTTTAAACGGGATAATGGCTGTTAAAAACTGCGGGACTTTAAAGATAACAAAAACATCTGTTAATCTAATCAGGGAAATAGAATCTTACAGTTGGAAAAGCGACTTAAACGGGAACATTTTGGAAGAGCCTGTAAAATCAGACGACCATTTATTAGATGCCCTGCGTTATGCCGTATACAATTACAAAAAAGAAACGGAACAAAACCAAGCACCTAATTTAATGTTTTTTTAAGTTTTATACGACTAATAAATATTGCAATATAATGACTATGTAAAAAAGGGGAATCCTTGCGGACTCCCCTTAGGAGGGTACTATATGTTATAGTACCAAAACTGTTATATCAGACTAAGGAGTGGTTGTAGTAGTAGTGCCGCCTTCAGTCTGCAATCCAAGAGATGTACACATACCTGATGTAGAAACACCCTCAGCGGTACTGTCTGTGCAAGTTACTTTGCCGGTATAATACATTCTTTTTAATTTATAGCCGGAAGTTGCTCCTTTTCTGACAGCCTCTACATAAGATTCATCACTAGGTACAGCACCAACACCGTGGAGCGTAATAGTAAAGTTATTGGTGTCAATAGTCGTACCTGTTGCGGCAGCACCATTAGCATTATTAAACTCTATATCCAACGCTGACAAGTTAGCAGGATATTTGTTGTCTGCACTAACAAGTCTGCCCCTTTCCATAGCAGCGGAAATAGAGCCCATTACTGATAAGGCTTCCGAACTTCTTGATTTTTCCACAGCCTTAAAGTACTGCGGTAATGCTACGGCAGCCAAGATACCGATTATCAAGACTACCACAAGCATTTCAATAAGGGTAAAACCCTTCTTGTTTGCATTTTTCATAAAACTCCTCCTTTTTACACCCTTGCTGGATGTAGAAAAAATTTATCAAAAAAAAAACAGTTGTCAAGCAATTTTAAAATTACTTGACAACCTCGTCGGGAAGTTAATTCAAAAAACAAAGTAAAATTTGATTTTATTTTTTATTAACACTAAAAATTTATTGGATTTTTTAAGAACAAAAATGACAGCAAACTGCTTTTAAATACAGGTAAAATATTTTGCGGTTTTATAAATTTCTACAACAAATTCGGAAAATAAAAAAGACTCCCTTTAAGAGAGTCTTTTTGTATAACAAAATATTAAGCAGATTATTCTTCCGTTTCTTTAAGAAGGGTAAAGAGTTCCTTTTGGCGTTTGGTTAAAATATTGGGATTATTGATTATCAACTCCACATACATATCCCCGTTTTTGCCAAGGCCGCGCCCGCTTAATTTTAACTTTCTGCCGCTGTGCGAACCGGCAGGCACTTTAATTTTTACGCTTGAGCCGTCTGGCATTTTTGCCGCCGCATAACCGCCTAAAGCGGCAGTCCACGGCATAATATCAACAGCCTGATATAAATCCTTACCGTCAAGACGGAAATGAGAATTAGACGCTATTTTTATATTTACATATAAATCCCCCGCCCCCTGCGGCCCTTGATTGCCCAAACCTTTAAGTTTTATTTTTGAGCCGTCGGCAATTCTCGCCGGAAATTTAACTTGCGCGCTTTTACCGTTGGGTAAAGTAAGGTTTACTATTCCGCCGCGGTATGCTTCGGCTAAATCCAAAGTGAGGTTGGCTTCGCTGTCGGCAGATTCTTCCTGCGGCATACCGCCAAAACCCGCAAACGGGTTTGCACCCCTGCCCGAAGAACGCCTTCTGCCGCCAAAACCGCCCGCACCGCCGAAAATATTTTGAAAGAAATCACTGAA
>CADAXZ010000055.1 GCA_902791965.1 Candidatus Proelusimicrobium bovinum
TTGAAGTCGGCGAAGATAATACTATTACTTCCGATGATACAAATATCCTTGCCCGCCAGAATAAAGCCGAAGCCCGCTCCGAAGCTACGGGCGGCTCGGGTGCTTTAGTCGGCGGGACGGGCGTTTCCGTTACAAATACGGTTGACGGCAAGGTGCGTACGGATATAAAAGACGGCACTACTCTTAAAGGTATGCTTGTTAATATAGGTTCTGATTTAAAGACGGACCAGGAATCAGAGGTAAATTATTATAGCGCCGCATTAGCGGGCGTAGGCGGCAATGTCGCAAAAATTTATAACAATGCAAATACCGTTACACAGCTGGGCAACGGTTTAACTGCCGATGCCAGAAAATTGGCGGTATATGCCAATGCCGATAACCGCTCTTATGCTAATGTAAAATCCGGCAGCGGCGGCGTTTTGGATGTGGCTGTAGGTGCTGCCAAGACGGAAAATAATAATTCTACTAAGGTGCTTATTGGCACTGCCGGTTCGGATAAGGCTAATAATTTATCTGCGAGCGAAATATTGCTCTCTGCCAGTCATAGCAATACGCAGGATTCCGCTATTGATATGATTTCCGTAGGCGGTATTACAGGCAGCGGTATGAGCAATACCAACAATTCCGTACAAAATGTTTTGGTAGATATTGAAGGCCTTAACAATATCATTGCGGATAAGATTACCGTAAGTGCCTTAAATAACTTTAAAAAGGATATAGTACAAGACCAAAATATGTATTACCGCGGCGGTGGCGGCGTGCAGATATCCGTTGGCGACAGCAGCACAAATGTTAAGGATAACACCGATATTATTTTCGGCGATAATACATCAGTACTTGCCAAAGATAAGGAAAGTCACTCGGCATTGCTGGTTAATGCGTTTAATAATGTTAAAGCCTATGATTATGTTAAACTTAATGCAGGTGCTTTAATAGAAGCGCCGATACTCTCTACCAAAATAGAAAATAACGGCCATGCGGATATTACCGTTAATCAGGCATCACTCAAGAGTTACGGCAACAGCGTATTTAATGCCAAAACAGACCTTGATTTAAATGCTACCGACAATATGAGTATTTACGGCGCGGCAGGTGTGGCGCACGGCGTTGCCGTTGTGGACAGCCATAATACCAACAATGTTACATTAAATAACGGTGCGGATGTTTTTGCCGTAGGGGATATAGATATCGGTTTAACCCAGCCGGTAAATGTGCCTGATGTGGAATTATTCCCGCGCGCAAAAATAAATCTGCTTGCCAAGACGCAAATTTGGAACAAGACTGCTGTTCCTGTCAGTGCCAATTCCTATGCGGAAGTTAACCATACCACTACCGATAAGGTAAATATTAAAGAAGGTGCTTCCTTAAGGAGCGGCACAAGCGTAAAAATACATACGGGTATGCCGATAGAGAAATCGGAAGGTATTTTTGATTATGTTTCTTATTTGGGTGCAGTAGCGGCCAGTAATAAAACGGCGCATGTAAACAGTACCTATTACAGCAAGGTAAATAATGACGGTACAATTTTGGCCGGTGCAGGCAACAGGCAGTATATTACCGCAAAGAACGCCGATGACGGCTCTTTAGAAGTAAATATATCCGACCCCGAAGGGAATGTCAGTTATGTTGAAACCGAAGAAAGTTTGGTAAATAACTTAATGGCGGAAATTGAAAAATACCAGCAATTAAAACAGCAGTACAGCGCATCCGATCCGCTTGCTTTGGGCTATCAGGCCGAAATTGACCGCCTGATGAACGAACTGCGCGAGCTGCAGCTGATTGATAAAGCAGTTGACCCCAATACCGGCAAAGAAGTGGAATTTATCAAAAAAGTATCGGATGTAAAATTCCTTACTTTTGATGATTTATCTGCCAATCACGGCGATATCTTAATTGATGTGTCTGATTTAAACGGTACGGGTGTTATGGAAGCGAGGGGAAGCTCCGTATTAAGCATTACCAACGAGAGCGACCGCTTCCTCAGGTTAAATGATGTAAAAATAAATAATGATGCCTCCGGCACTATTTACTATAACAGTTTTGCCGTTACGACTCCCGAGCAAATACGCGATATTAACACACTTGAAAAGAGCGTTAATTTTGCGGCAGATAATGTTAAGAGCGACCACGGCAAAGGCGGGCAATCCTTATTAACTATTTCTTCCACATATAACCTTGGCAGTTTAGGTATCAATACAGAATTGCAGGGCGATATAGAAAACCTTGGCGGAAAAGTTAAAATTAACACTACGGGTTCGCTGTATGCCAAAGGAAATGTCCGTGCCAATTCGGTGGAAATGTCCGCCAATAAAAATATCATACAGTATATGATAGAAGGCTTCCGCCATTTAGGCGGCGACCCGTCTTCCCAATGGAGCAGTATTGCTTCCGCACACGAATCTGCCAAGACTACTGCAGATACGGAAGAAACAGCTGAAGAAACCGGCCTTTCCAGCATTATTGCCAATAATGTATTTATCAGCGGCAGGTATCTTAACCTTAACGGCCTTGTACAGAGCGGTACTTCGGATTATTCGCTGCACATTGACGATGCGGATATCGTATTGAGCGATTTTGCCAATATTGAACTTGCCAAAGCGGATTACGCAAAAAATGCGGAAGGTAATTCCGCTGCGGTAAGCCCGCTTTATAAGCTTGCCGATAAATACGGTTCTTTAGATGCCTATTACAATGTGCTTACGGATAATATTGAAGTAAATGATGTAGAGGTTGAAGGCGGACATATGGAACTTATCGGCCACATTATGAACACCAGCACCAAAGGCAACGGGGAATTAAGAGTGCTTGACGGTTACGGGCAGGTGGATATTGTAAACAATTCCGCCCATGACCTTGTTATCAATAGTTCTGATACTTCCAAAAATGTGGAAGGCTACCTCAAGATTACCGACCTTGCCCAAACAGACCCGAGCGGCCGCGCTTTGGAAACTATTTACAAACGCGTAAACGGACAGGTGCAGGAAGTCAACAGTATGACGCGCGACGAAAACGGCAACCCGAATAATATTGTCAGCGATAATGCCTCTGTTTATAATCCGCTTGCCGGCCAGCGTTATAAATGGATGACAGGGCAGGAAACCTTAAAGAGGGAAACTTATTACAGAGAAGAAAGTTCCTTCTGGGGTATACAATATGATGATTTGTCCGAGTATACCAGAACCGTGGAAAATGTTGACCCAACCCCGTTGCTGGAAGGTTCTTTGCTTATCTTAGATGATACGGCTAACAGCCATGCGTATTCTTATACTTATGATGATATCGCAATCGGCGCACCCGAAATTACCTATGATAAATCTTGGACGACCTCCGACGGCTGGTGGATATTCTCTACAAAGACATATCATCATAAATTGATAAAGGAACAGGGCCGCAAGAATTATAATACCCACAGCATAAAAGCCGATAACCCCGTCAAAATCAACTTCGGTGGGCATGATAACGGTAATATCAATATTGTTTCCAATAATTCAAGCGTACTTTTAAGCGGACTGTTAAATAACCCTTCCGGTACAGTAACGGTAACATCTGCAAACAATATTGTAGATAATATCGGCAATGCCAAAATTGTCGGCAAGGATATAAACCTTACCGGTAAAGCAGGCATAGGCGTAAGCGACGAAATAGTTACAAGCATTAACGGCGGTGTGTTAACGGCAATTTCGCAAGAGGGTGATATCGTTTTGCGTAATATTGATTCCGAATTTAAGATAGGTACGGTTTCCGCCGCTAACGGCATTGTCAGTTTAACGGCGGCGGGCAATATCATAAACAGGGACGGCAGTTCGCTGATTACCGCTAAGGAACTTAACCTGCTTACCGCAGGCGCTCTGGGCAGTAATACAGATGCGCTAAAGGGCAACCTTACGCTTACGGCAGACGGCGGCGTGTATGATTCTTCCGAAGAAGAAATCGCCGACAGCCGTACCTTGGAAGATAAAATGAAAGACTGGGAAGAAATGAAACTCTTTGACGAAGCCGGCTGGACGGAAGACCAGCTTGTTTATGCGGTAGGCTATCAGAGTACGGCTGTGGATTATATTGACGATACCACAACCGCTATACCTTCCGTAACGGCAAGCAAAATTACTATAAACTCCGGCGGAGCAGTTGGTACGCGTTTGCAGGAAACTACCATTGATATTACCGACGGCAGAACCTTAACCGATGATGAAAAGAAAATGATTGCCAATGCGAACAGTAAACGCATAAGAGTAGACAAAGAAAACAATACCCTTACAATTAAAAATAATAAACCGATTGTACTTAAAGGCGATATTGTTAATGTGGAAGCCGAAAACGGTATCTATTTAAGGCAGACTAACGATAACTTAAAATCAGATTATATCCGCAATACAAACAGCGGGGAAATCCGTTTGGAAGTGCCTACTTCAAATATTGAAATTAAGGACCTTCAAATACAAGACGGCGGCATCCGTTTAGTCTTTGGTAAGGATTGGCATTCTTTGGCTTACCTGCTGAATAAGGATATTAAGAAGATGACGATAGAGCCGGCAGCCGCAATAATGCCGCAGGATATTGTACTTACTATGCCGCCCTCAACGATAAGCAATAACTTAGACAGCGTTGCATATATGCCTGATTATGATATGAACAGCATTGTAAGAACAATGAGTAATTTGCACTCTTCCGTAAAGAAAGAAGATGTAGAAGATAGAATTTAACAGTATCCTGTTATCTTCTTTATTTAAAATATAAACCCCGATCTTTTCAGATACGGGGTTTATGTTTTATTGTAGTATTAATTATCCGGTATAGATAAAATACGATATACAAAACCCCTGCATATAGCAGGGGTAAATTATACGGAGAGAGAGGGATTCGAACCCTCGATACGGGAAATCCCCCGTATGACGGTTTAGCAAACCGTTGCCTTCAGCCTCTCGGCCATCTCTCCAAAAACTGCAAATTGTGCCGTCGTTAACAACCGACATATCTATTATAACAAAATATTTAAGAAAATAGAAATATAAAATATAAAAGCCGTTAAAATCATAAATAAAGTTAAAAATCCTTCAAGCGGCAAATGATGTTTTTTAGTAAGGTTTAAATCTGTATTATTTTGCTTAACATAAAGCGCAAAAATTTTACTTAAAGGGCGGGTGATTATCGGCGATATTATATTTGAAATTAAGGCACACAGTACTGCAAAAACCCAAATAAGTTTAAACGGCAAAATAATCAAATGTATCCAAAAAGCGGTAAAAGGCGGCCTGCCGGTTATGTGTTCAATTAAATATGTATAGTTGTAATCTGAAAGGAAAACTATTAAAGGCGTAAGCAGTAAAATTGCTGCAAACAGAGGGGAAAAATACGGCAGTACCGTTCTGAAAACCGATATAACTTTCTTTTTACTGTGTATAAAAACAGCCTTTGAAATTTCCTGCGAATCTTGTTTGTTTTTATTTGCTAAAGTTGCTATCTTTGTAAAACTGAAAGCCGCCATACGGATAAATTTAGTTTCTCTGCGCATACGGACTTCGGCCTTTCTTGCGCGGTTTAATTTACATAGCGCAATATAAAACCGTTTTAAAAAGCCGTAATTTGTTTTTAAATCTCCATAAACATAATTGACGGCAAGCATAGTAGCCGGCAAATAAATTGCATTTCTAATCCACAAAAAATTGTAATGCAGCCAAAAAACAATAACACATACATATAAAACGGGATTTATATCTGCAGGTATCCAGTAAAGCCCTAACAAGGTCCATTTTATGCCCAAAAAAAATATTACCAGCGTAAAAAATTGCGCTGTCAAATATCCTTTTGAAAATAAAACTTCTTTGGCTGTATATGGCTTTTGTTCTTTCATTTAAAACTTTTTTTAAGCCCCTGTTCAAGCGGTGTAAACTGCTGGCCTGTTAGTGCTATCCATTTATTACAGCGGCATACCCAATGGCCTTTTATTGCCGCTTCTTTTATTTTATCATAGTTAAGTGCGGGTGTAATCTTAAATATTTTAGCGATAGTTTCATAAGTAAATGCGGCAAATTCCAGTATAGAGTAAGGCAGGTTTAGCATAATCGGGCGCGGTTTATCCATAGCGGCGGCCATAGTATTTATAAAATACTGCCAACTATAACTTGTAGGTTCACAGACAAAATAAATCTCTCCGTCTGCCTGCGGTGTTTGGGAAGCGGTATATAAAGCCTTTACTAAATCTTCCACATAAACGAAATTAAAGAACATTTCGGCAGATGATGTGTTTACCATAAAACCGCGGGCTACCCAAGAGGCTATTTTAGATACACCGGAATCATTCCTGCCGTAAATTACGGGTGCGCGTAAAACAGTTTTGCGGATTGGGGCTGGCAGTTCAAGAACATATTTTTCTGCACCTAATTTAGTTTCTCCGTAATCTGAAACGGGGGCAGGAACAGATGTTTCATCAATGGGGTTATCTTTATATTGGCTCGGCCCTGCTGCTGCCTGGCTTGATAGATAAACGAAACTTTCAAGGCCTTTAATTGCGGTTGCGGCTTTACATAAATTTTGTGTAAGTTCCACATTTGCTTTATAAAATTCTTCTTTATTAAAAGCAAATATGGCCGCCGCCAAATGGAATATGCAATCCGCACCTTCAAGCGCGAGTTGCAAATCTTTAACATCATTATAATCTACGCTGATGCTTTCCAGCATAGGATTATCTGTTTTACCGCCGCGTCCTCTTGTTAAAAGTTTAACTTTGTAGCCTTCCTTTAACAAAAGATTAGTTAATACTCCGCCTACAAAACCTTTACCGCCTGTTATAACTGCTGTTTTCATTAACCTTTAGCCTCTTTTACCACAATTCTTTCTATTTTATCTGTGGTGTTTTTTAATTCCTGAGTAGTATTTTTTATTTCTTTTTCAATATCAGAGGATTTAAAATTGAGTTTTTTTACACCTTTAATAATTGTTTCTTCTGTTGGATAATTACCGTTTCTTAATTTATCAAAAGGTTTTATCCCGTCTGTTTGTTCAAGTGATATTAGAATTAAATATCCTATTACCAAAACAATGATTATGTCAAAAAAATGATTAAAAGTGTTTGATTTACCTATCATCAGCAGTGAGAATATAAAAGTAAGTATCAGCACAGCGGTAAAAGAAACCATAAACATCATAAATACCGGCACTAAAGACGTATTCGGGTAATCAGGAAAGCATATTAATGCCGCAAGAAATACAACAAGCAATAAAATAAAACGCCATATTATTATCATATTTAATTACTCCTCATTTTTAAATTCTACCGTAACGGTAAGTAAATTTTTGGGGAAATCTTTGGGCAGCGGCGGGAAAGGGGCAGAATTTTCTGCCGCGGATGTCGCCGCATAGTCATAAGAGTCATTACCCGAACTGCGTTCTATTTGTATTCCGTAGACTGCCCCGTATTTATCAATATTAAAAGATACTAAAGCCGAAAGCCCTGCACCTTTTTTGGGCATACGCTTTTGCCATTGTGTCCAAAGGGAATTGCGTACCTGTGTTATATACCAAGGATAAGGAAAATTTGTAAAACTTGCGCGTATTGTTTTAGGCCCGCCGTCGCCCTCTGTTGATGTGCTTAAATTATGTATAGCGGAAGGGTCAATATTGGTGGATTCTATTTCATCTAAAATACTTGGTTTAGATAGTTCTACTTTCTTTTCCGGTTCGGGTTTAGTTTCGGCCTGCTGTTTTTTAGGTTCTTCTGTTTTAGGTGTTTGGGCAATTTGTTCTTTGGAATTATATTCCTTTTTAACAGTTTTTTTAGGTTGTTCTTTTTTTACTTCCTTAATTTCGGATTTAACAGGCTCTTGCTTCGTAGGGGCTTTTACTTCTTCTTTTGCGGGTGCCGGCGGCGGGGTTGTCTTTTCCGGTTCGCCGTATCTTAAAGGCTGGGATGCCGTCCCTATAAAATCTATTGTATATGTTGCTTTATTCTTTTTAGACGGCGCACCTTGCATAAGGGCGAACATTAAAAAAAATGCCGCACAATGCAAAATAGCCGAATATAATAAAGATAAATTCATACAAATACCTTAGATTATTTACCTTCAGTTACCCCTATTCCCAATTTAGCCGCGCCTAATTTTTTTGCTACATCAAAAACTTTTACTACCTGTTGTATGGGGACTTCTTTATCTGCCTGTACCAAAATTGTTTTTTCGTGTGCGCGGCCAAGCAGTAAAGTAAGTTCTTCTTCAAGTCCTTCAAAGGGAACTTGTTTATCCATAACGGATATTTTGCCGTTTTTTGTTATTTCAACGCGGATAACATTATCTTCCGTTATCGTATTTACGGCAGTTGATGAAGGTAAGTCAACATTGATTTGGCTTTGCACGATAAAAGGCGTCATTACCATAAATATTATCAGTAATATTAAGGTAATATCAATAAAGGGCACCATATTTATTTCGCCCATTATACCGCGGTTTTGTAAGCGTTTTCTCATAATTTACCGGCCGTTATAAGGTCATCTGCCGTAGGGAACATATTTACCTGTTCTTTATTTTGCGCGGCAGTATTTTCCATAGACATTTTTGCGGCAATAACTTCTTGCGAAAGATATTGCATATCCTGCGTAAAGAAATTAAGTTTACTTAAAAAATAGTTGTAAGCAATTAATGCAGGTACTGCAACAAACAAACCTGCCGCAGTATTTACCAAGGCTTCGGAAATACCTTTTGCTACTACGGAAGGCCCTGCGGAAGTTCCGCTTATTGAAGATAAATCCGCAAATGCTCTCATAACGCCTAAAACCGTACCGAAAAGACCTATAAACGGTGTCGTGCTTGCTAAGGTCGCCAATACGGAAAGTTTACGGGAAAGTTGTGCCGTTTCCCAACTGATTATTGCGTCTGCGGTATCATTTAAAGTACTGCTGTCATTCTTTTCCGATTTTAAAAGAGCCAAAACAAGTTTTGCCGCAGGCGTAAAGGCATAGCCTTTTTTGCGGCAGGCTTCCATAATTTTATTGTAATTTTTTGCCGGAAGTTGGTATAAAACATACTCCATTAATTTGCGCGATTTATTTATATATCTTCTGTACTTTAAAAATCTGTCTATCATTACCGATAACGAATATACTGAAAGGAACACTAACAGAAACAGTACCGGTCCTCCTGCTTTAATCAGTTCTTTAATATTTCCCATATTGGCAAATTCCATATATAAACCTCTTTATAATAAATTAACTGTGATTAAACACCATATTATCAAATTAGACACTATCCCCGCCAGCACATCATCAAGCACAACAGCCGCGCCGTTTATGTAAAATTTCTTTTTTGTTTGCGGGGGTAATTCCTGTCCTAATTTTTCCGCCTTTCTGATAAAAGATAATTTTGTAGTATCAAAAATGCGGAAAAGTATAAACGCCAAAACCATAATCCAAAACTTTTTCGGCAAAAAAGCCATAGCGGTAAAATATCCTGCTATTTCGTCTATTATGATTTTGGGATTATCTTCTTTACCGTCGCCGAAATCCACCCTGTCTGAAATATATACGGCAAAAAGTATTGTTCCCAAAAGTGCCATAGCCTGATGCAGAGGATTTGACGGCATAAAAAACAAGAAAAGAACAAAGGCTTCAAAAGTGCCCAAAAGCCCTGCTCCGCTGTTTTTTTTATTTTTTAAAATTGCGGTAGGTATATAACTTATAAAAGCGCCTGTGGCAAAAAACTTAAGCCAAAAATTACTCATCTACGGGTAAACTCCAAGATTTTTTGAGCATTTCCCAATTGTTCTTTAAGTAGGAAATACCGCTAAGTACCGTTACCAAGGCGGCAAGTACGGTTATTGTATAAGGCAATCCGCCCAAAAGATTATTTATAAAAACAAAAACATCTTTTAAAGTGCCGGAACAATACGGTATTAAAAGTTTTATGTCGGCTATAAAAAATATTATTCCCAATGCTATTAACTGTACCGTAGTTTTAAATTTACCCCACCTTTCCGCTGCCATTACCTGATTGTTCAAAGCGGCAAGTACCCTTAAAGTTGATACCATAAGTTCCCTTAAAATTATTATAAATACAGCCCAAACGGGAACTTTTAAATAGGAAACTTCCGTAAAGGCAAAAAAGGCTGCGCCTACAAGCACTTTGTCTACAAACGGGTCAACTATCGCTCCGAAGGGTGTAGAAGTATTTGTACTGCGGGCTATTCTGCCGTCAATCCAATCAGTACTTGCGGCAAAAGCAAAAATAAGGGATGCGGCAATCATTGCCCAGCGGTTTTCCGTAATCATAAGTAAAAACATAACGATTGAAAGCCCCGCTCTTATCAAAGTTATTTTATTTGCAAGCGTCATTTTGTATTTCATTATAAATCACTCTCTGTAAATTTGATATTTTTCTTAACATTATTTAATGTTGTTTTGGTTTCCACACCTTCTTCCGAAAGGGATATAATTTTAGGGAAAAAATCCTTTTTATCAAGCAGGAAAGATAATTCATATTTAGGCTGGATTATGTCCTGCATTTCAAGGGATGTCCCCTCGGCAAAGGTTATTTGTTTAGGGGAAAGACTTATTGCATATCCGTCGTTCTTTTCCTTAAAAGTGTCTACTTGGTGTTGTTTGATAATTTGTGCGTAATTGCCGAAATCAAATAAAGCCTTGTTGGGTTGGTTGTTATACCATTCTTCCCAAGGCAAGGTGGTAATTAAAGCACCTGAACCGTCTTTAATATCAATAGTTTTTTTATCGGTAAAAGCACTTTGCAAAAGTTTATCGTTTTCAAAAGTATCAAGACGAAGATTCTTTCCGTTTTTGTAAATTTTCCCTTGAGAAGAAGTAATAGCAGTAGTTTCAAAAAAAGTTTCCTGCTTGAAATCTGCCGAAAGAGTTTTAAGTTTTTTATCCCAAGCGATAAAACCGGCAATTACCTGTTTTTGTGTAAGTTTAGGCTTTGCGGCAGGGGCTTGTTCCTCTTTAGGGGCAGATGCCGCCAACGGAACGCAGGCTAACATTAAAATACAAAGCATAAGATTTTTTATTTTCATTTTATGTATCCTCATTTATAAATTGTATCGTATTTAGTTTCCGACGGATTAAGCATTTTTGAAAGTTGCTCTATATTTTCATCTATCAAATCAAAATTTATCTGCCAGCGGTTAGAGCCTTCCGGTTTATTTATAAAGCCTCTCATTTCAAGCACGCTTAAAATATTTGTTGCCCTTGCGCTCCCGCCGAAACTTGCTTTAAGTAAATCTTGTGAAACTCTTTTCCTTGCTTTGATAAGTTGCAGTGCTTTTAAAAGTTCTTCGGGGGATGTTCCTATCCCGTCAACAGGGCGGCAGGCTTCCTCTATTACAGGGTCGGGCTGTATCTGGACGGGATAATCCGGCCCGCCTTGTGCGCGCAGGAAATCTGCCACTTTAGTTATTTCTTCTTCGGAAATATAACAGCCTTGTATGCGTTTAGGTTTAGGGTCTGAAATACCCAAATACAGCATATCGCCTTTACCCAAAAGGGTATCTGCGCCGTTATGGTCAAGTACAACTCTTGAATCTATTTTAGATGTTACCTGCAAAGCAATTCTGGAAGGTAAATTGGCTTTAATGACACCTGTAATAACATTGGTAGAAGGCCTTTGCGTGCATAAAATTAAATGTATACCCATAGCACGCCCCATTTGCGTAAGCCTTTGTACGGAATCTTCAATAGCGGCTTTCGTTTGCAGCATAAGGTCTGCCATTTCGTCAATGATTACTACAATATAGAAAACTTTTTCTTCATTATTCTTTTCTGCCCAAGCATTATAACCTTCAATATTTTTAACTTTTGCGCATTCAAACATCATCATACGCTTTTCCATAACTTTTACCAATGCCTGAAGGGATTTTACCGCGCCGTTGGCATCTTTTACCACGCTTACATCTTCGCAATCGGTTTTAGGGTCGTAAAGGTGGGGGATACCTTCGTATAAAGTTAGTTCCACGCGTTTGGGGTCAACTAACAAAAATTTTATTTCGTCAGGTCTTGCTCTGTATAAAAGGGAAATTATTATAGAATGTACGCAAATACTTTTACCGCTGTTTGTTGCACCTGCTATTAAAAGATGAGGCATCTTTTCCAAGACGGAAGTGGCAGGCATACCGTCTGCGTAGCGGCCTAAAGCGACGGCAGTTTTATATTTGGAGTTTATAAAACTTTGGTCTTGCAATATTTCCCGCATAGTAACCATAACGGGTTTATCGTTAGGTATTTCAAAGCCTATTGCATCTTTACCCGGGATAGGGGCTTCCACGCGTATACCGCGGGCTTTCATAGCCAAAGCAATATCGTTAGTAAGTG
>CADAXZ010000056.1 GCA_902791965.1 Candidatus Proelusimicrobium bovinum
TACTAACGGCGTGGGGTATTTGTGCAGTGCTTTTTATTTAAGTTGTATGGAGGATAACGGCTTAGGATGTGAAGAAGATACCCAACACGGTTGTAATACTGAACAATGCTGGAACGGCAGTTCTTGTGTTAATAATCCGGGCAGTTCAATGAGTTGCATCGGCAATAAACAAAATGCAACCGGCGGTATCTTATACAGAAATATATATTGTGCTGCCGGCGGTTGGCAGATCGGAGCGTATCACGGAACTTGCACTTGCGGTAACGGTACAGAATGGAATCCCAATACAATGCAATGTGAGGGCGGTTATACTTGGGATTGTGATTTAACTCATAGCCAGTTGGTGGCAGATTGTGCAGGAACAAAAGTAGAGCCAGGCGGACAATGTTCGGAATATGGTGCTTCCGGCTACTATTGGGAATGGGACGGCGATTATTGCGAACATGGTCATTGTACTTGCAGGTAATAATTTTTTAATGTAATTTTTTAACTCCCCCGTAAAATACTTACGGGGGAGTTTTTTGTACAACATATTTTTAAAATCATTTAATGCGATAGAAATTTACTTTTATATAATCGTTAGCGGGATTTTATTTATTGAAGCAATAGTAGGATATAAATAGAGAAAATATTATCTGAATTATGAACATTCAAATTATAAAATGTAAAATAGACGCGATATAATAAACATACCGTCTGAAATAAATAAGGCAAACTTTCTGAAATTTTCATTATGATATTATAAGTGCTTTTGGAATTACAATTTGCTTGCTATGTAAAATTGCTAATATCAATGATGAAGCAATATATAAGAATTTTAATATTTTTAGTATATAAATTTTAATTTAAAAAATCACTTGTAAGCGTCCACGCTCTTGTATATAATATTATCATAGATGTTTTTTCAAACAATGTGCCTTATACTATGATGTGGCAATATAAAATTATGAGGAATATATGAGTAATAAACAACTGTTTTTAAGCCTGTCTTGCGCCTTGATTTTTACTTTAAGCGGCTGTGTCGCCAAGCATACCTGTAAGAATACCTGCGCAGGCAAACAATATAAATCCACCTTTTACTTTGAAACCGCAAAAGCAGACCTTGATTTGGAAACTAAAGAAGAAATAAAACAACTTGCCCAAAATATGGGTTGTGAGGGATTCCGCGTGCGCTTGGAAGGACACGCCGATATTAGCGGCGAAACGAACAATAACGAGCGCCTTGGGGAAAAGAGAAATAAAGCCGTAAAAGATTTTATATTGTCTTTAGGGATACCGGAAGATAAAATAGATGTAATTTCCTACGGGCAAACCCAGCCGGCGGAAGAAGGTTATACTCCACAGGCTTATTCCAAAAACAGGCGCGTAGAAGTAATTTTTATTTATGACGGCGGTAAAGAATATTCTTATTCCTCGCCGGAAGATATTTACGAATATTACGATAAAGTGCGGGACAGTTTTGATAACCCTAAGACGGCTATAAGGGCGCAGCAGCTTATTGATGCGGCACAAAAGGCCAAATTAAAACAATCTGCAAAAGAGGTTAAAAAATGAAAAAATTTTTAATTGTCAGTTTATCATTAGTCTTTTTACCTTTATACGCCTCTGCCCAAATGCAGAATTTGGCGGCATCGGGCGCATCCAGATTGCAGGAAGGCATTTTTGAGCAGCAGAAAGATGCCCAAATCAGACAAGCGCAGCAGACTTATCAGCAAAATAAAAAGATAGTAAAAGAAGAAAGCGCCCTGACGGAGGCGGAAAAGCAGCAGGCAAATGAAAAGGTTCTTAAAATAAACAAAATCTTTTTTGCGCCCAGTACGGTTTTAAACCCAAAATTGTTTGAAAATTTAAAAAATAAATATGAAGACCAAGTTTTAAGCGTAAACGATATTTACGATATTGTAAATACAATAAATGCCTCTTACTTGATTAAAGGATATATTGCGGCGCGTGCTTATTTGCCGCAACAGGATGTTTCCAAAGGTTTGCTGGTAGTAAGTTTGATGGAAGGGCGTATAGATAAATTTACTATTTCCAATAATAAACATACAAAGGAAAGTTATATCAAACGCTATATTGATTTTTGCCCTTGCGATGTTATCCAAGCGGATACTTTACAAAAAGGCGTTTTGGAGTTTAATGCTGCCAATGATGCCAAAGCCCGCCTGACTTTAGAGCCAGGGCAAGTTTACGGTACTACAAATGTTAATGTCGTTATGGAAGAACCGCCGATGTTTTCTTTAGCCGGCTTTATGGATAATGCCGGACAGAAAGAAACGGGCCTTTTGCGCTATGGGGCTTTCGGTACGGTAAGAAGTCTTACCAAATACCGCGATATTTTATCCTTGGGCGGTATGATGTCGGAAGGTTCGCACAGTGCATTCGGTTCTTATGAAATACCGGAGCCGTTTTTTAATGCCCGTGTGGGTGTATCTTTTGATTATTCCGATACAAAAATCATTAACGGGGATTTGAAACCTTTAAATATTACGGGTGATTTCTACGGGGTTTCTTTATATGCCAAAAAACCGTTTTTTGTTAAAGTAAATACTATCAGCAATGTAAAGTTTACTGCAAGCACAAAAAAGGGCGCAAACTATATAGATAAAAACAAAACACAATCCAATGATATAGATACGCTTTCACTTTCATTGGATAATATTTTAATGTTTAACCGCGGATATATCTTTAATATGATAAGTGCTACCAACGGACTTGACCTTATAGGCGGGGATAACTTCTTTTTCAGCGGGAATTATTACGGCGAGGGCCAGTATAATTTAAGCAGATTTTTCGGTTTAAATTTAAAAGTTAAAGGTCAGAAGAAATTAAGCGGCGAAGTCCCTTCCAGCGAGCAAATGCAAATAGGCGGCGTAAATACCGTAAGGGGATACAGAGAAGGTATGCTTTCCGCCGATAATGCCATAGACGGTATGTTTGAGTTTCAATACAATATGTCGTTTTTTAAAAAATACAGATTTGTTGATTATACGCAAACTTTTGCGTTTTTTGATTACGGAAAGATTTTCCCGAGTAATCACATCTATATCCCGGAAGGTTACGATAAAGATATATACAGCACGGGGGTAGGTTTAAGAGTAGGGCTTTTAAAGCATTTTGACGGCACTGTAAGTGTTGCGCGTACTTTAAAGGCTCACAAATATTTTGATAAGGAAGAAACAAAAGTCCTATTCTATGTGCAGGCTAAGATTTAAGAGGTTTATATGAAATCAAAACAATTCTGTAAAAAAGTATTTTCAATAGCGTTGGCCTATGTGTTTTTATTTACCAACAGCGGTTTTGCCCAAATGATAATTACTGATGGGCGCACAGATACTACCGTTTCCCAAAACGGAAGTGTTTACGATATAAACACATCTACCGTAAGCGGTAATACTGGGTTTAACTCGTTTTCCAAATTTGATGTTTACGAAAATACAACCGCAAATATGCACTTGCCGGACGGTACATCAAATTTAGTTAACCTTGTCAACGGGCCGCAAAGTAATATAAACGGCGTTTTAAATTCATATAAAAACGGCCAAATAGGCGGTAATGTTTTCTTCTTAAACCCTAACGGAATAATGATAGGTGCAAACGGTGTTGTAAATGTAGGCTCTCTAACCTTGATGACACCTACCAAAGAGTTTATGCAAAACATCTTAAATGAAGATAAAACCGCATCCCAAACCGCAACGAAAGCCATTTTGGCAGGAGATTTGCCTATAGATTCCCGCGGTTTAATTTCTGTAAAAGGTAAAATAAAAGCCTTGGGCGGTGTAGGTATGCTTGGCGGTAGCGTGAGAAATGACGGCCAAATCAGCAGTAATTTTAAGACTTCCGATATAGTAAATACCTCAGGCATTAAAGAGGGCGGCGTTTTTGTACAAGACGGCAAAATAGTAATTAAAGCGCAGGAAGATTTTGTAAATACAGGTAATATTTCCGCAGATACGGACGGACTTAAAGACGGCGCGCAAATTGATATAAACGCAAAAAATATTTCCCTTGAAAGCGGTAAAATTTCCGCCAATGCAGAGCAGGGTAAAGGCGGAAAAATAGTAATTTTAGCAGATAATAATGCCAATTTTGAAAAAGGTGCTTTAATAGAAGCCAAATCCGTAAATAACGACGGCGGTTTTATTGAGTTAAGTGCAAATAAGGAAGTTGTTTTAAACGGCGGTGCTTTCTATGCACAAGGCGGCAAAGGAAAAAAGAACGGTAAAGTTTTTATTGATCCGGAAAATGTTACCGTTTCCGAAGATGTGTTATCAAACGGTGCAGATTATGAAATCAGCGCAGATAAAACACTGACGGTAAACTCCGGCGTAAAGATACAAACTTCTTCCTCCGGCGAAGGCGATTCCGGCAGTATCACATTAAAAGGTGCAACCATTAATTTAAACAGCGGTGCGGTGCTTGATGCAAGTGTCAGCGCGGAAAATGCCGCAAAGGGCCATAAGGCCGGCGATATTTCTATCAAGGCAGAAGATAAAGACGGCGGACTGTTTAGTGAATCTTCCGCATCGGTCAATATCGGCAATAATGTTTCCATTGTGGGAAATGATATAAAAATCTCTGCTAAAGCCGAAACGGAAAACCCGTTTGACGGAAAGAGCAGTATGGATACGCTGCGCCAAAAGATTACAGAGGTAATTTTGGATTTAATTTCCAATGATTACTTGAAAATTGTGTACTTGGATACATCCGCCGATGCTAAGGTTGATATCGGGTCCGGCGCAAATATTCAGGCGCTGGGTAAAATTGATATTTCTACCGAGGCCAAAGCAAAAAGCAAAGTTAAATTAAAAGGGGCAAAAGTAGTGGGCGCGGCGGTAATTTCCGATACGCAATCTTTAATTACCGTTGCCGAAAATGCGGTGCTTTCTGCCGGCGGCGATGTGAAGTTAAAGGCATCTGCCAAAAATACAGTAGAGATGGAATCAAAATCCATTTCTTCCAAAGAAAAAGGCCATGACCCTAACCTTTCCATTGCGTTTGCATACGGCGAAATTACGGGCAAAACCGAAGTGTCTTTGGCGCAAAATTCGCAAATCAGTGCGGGCGGGGATGTTAAACTTAACGCTGAAACCACAACTGATAATAGCGTAGGCGCATGGGCGCAGTCCAAAGATTCAAGTTTTGCGGGCGTATCCGTGGCTGTGGCACTTTCCGAAGTGGAAAACAATGTTATTGCTGACGGCAATATTAACGCACAAAATGTGGAAATTACTTCTTCCTTAACATCTGAGGGGTTTGAGTCTTGGGCAGAATCCGGCGTCGGCGGCAGCAGCGATAAAAACAAAAATAAAGATAAAGAAGATAATAACAACAATAGCGACAATAACGATAACAACGATAATAATGATAACAACGATAATAATGACGAGCCGCCTGCTCCATCCGCTGGCGATAATGACGACAATAATGATAACAATGATAATAACGATAATAATGACGAACCGCCTGCTCCATCCGCTGGCGATAATGATGACAACAATGATAACAACGATAACAATGATGAACCGTCTGCTCCCTCTGCTGATGAAGAAGAGGAAGAAGAGCCTGAAGATTTGGATATGGATGTCAAGAAGGATAAGTTGGATGAAAAAATTGAAAATAAGAAAACCAACGAGAACTCCGGAGTTAAACTGGCTGTAGGTGCGGCTTTAAGTTATATTGATTACGATAATACGGCAACGGCCAAAGTAGGCGGACACGGTAATATCACTGCGGCGGAAGATATCAAGGTAGAGGCCACCCACTCCAACGAGGTTATCAGGCAAAGCGCCGGAGCGTATATTGATTCTAAAAAGAAAAATAAAATACAAAATGCTGTGGCGGCGGCTGTTAATATTGCCAACTTTAACGGCACGGCAATTGCCGGTATTGACGACGGCGCAACAGTTAATTTAGGCGGTGCGTTGGATGTAACGGCTTCCTACGAAATGCCCTATGAACCTACTTGGTGGGAAGTATTTGAAACCAAAGATCCGGAAAAGATTTATAAAGATTTAGAATTAAAGTGGAAAGACGATAATAAAGGAATTCAGGAAGGATTTGTTAGTGTGTTCTCCCAAAGCGGTATTTCCGACGATAGCGGAGACGGTAATGACGAAGAAGGTATGAATTTAGGTATTGCCGGAACAGTACACATAACTGACTTTACGCAAAATGTCAACGCTTATATAGGTGCGGCAAAAATTAACCAAAATATAGAAAATGCTGCCGGTCAAAAAGTAAATGTAGATGCCTCTGCTACACTGCAATTGGTCAGTTTGGGCGGTATGTGGGAACTTTCAACCGAAGGCGCAGTTGGCGGGGATAAAGGGCTTGGCGGGTCTTATATCCAAAATACTTACGACAGCGACATCAAGGCAGAAATTAAAGACGGGGCTAAAATAAATACAAGTGCTCTCTCGGTCAATTCCGAATTGGACCAAATTGATGTTACAATCGGCCTTGCAAACGCGGAAAGCGAAACATTCGGCTTTGAGGGCGTGTTTAACTGGCTTAGCGCAGATAATGAAGTAAAAGCAAGTATTTCCAAAAATGCGGATATAACCGTAAGGGGCGACAATGCAGATGATAAACTCAGCGTGTCTGCCTTGGATAACAGCAATTTTATCAATATTGCAGGCTCGGTACTGCGCGGTGAAAATACCGGCGTCGGCGCGAGTGTTGCAGTAACTGACCTCACTAAAAATACGCAGGCATATTTGGGCGATATTATAACAAGTGCGGCGGCGGATGCTACAGGCTCTTTTACCGTTGATACCGACGCCGAAATTGAAGCCACTAATACAGGCAACATTATCGGGCTTACCTTGGCTGGGGCTGTGTCCAATGCCGAAAATAAACAGGAAGAAAATGAGACCGAGGGCGGCAACGGGAAATACGGTATAGGTATTTCCGGCGATGTGGTCTATTCCAATATAGATACAAAGGCTCTTGCCTATGCTAATAACGCAGTTTACGGAGGTGAGGGTGATGTTTCTTTAAGTGCAGAGGACACTCACAGCATTTACAATGTAGCTGGCTCGTTAGGTATCGGAATGGGCGGGGAAAGTGCTTCTGTAGGTATTGCGGGTGCGGCTACGGTTTCCGCTATTTCCAACGGTACTGTTGCAGAAATTTTAAACTCCTCTTTCACGCAAGACGGCGATATTAGTTTAGACGCCGATTCCTATTCCAATGTTGTTACGGTTGCGGTTTCCGGCTCGGGTGCTACCGGTCAGGGCGTCAATGTAGCAGTGGCGGGCAGTGTATCAGTTAACCAATTTGAAAACGACATTAAAGCGGCAGTTGTCAATTCGGATATCGATGCGGATAATTTAGATGTAAAAGCGGAAAACGATTCCAAAATTACTGCCATAGCGGGTGCGTTTGACTATGCCGGCGGCGATTCTACCTCCGTAGGTATCGGTGCAAGCGTTACATATAATGATATAGACAATACCACAAAAGCATATACGGAAGATTCTTCTATCACTTTAGCGCAAAAAGCCACTTTCTTGGCGCAGGATACTTCCCGCATTATTGCGGTGGCAGGTACGGCAGGCGTAAGCACAGGGCTTTTGGCGGTGGAAGCAAGTTTGAGTATCAACTCTATTGAAAACGATGTGCTCAGTTATGCTAAAAACAGCACGATTACCACAGAGGATGATACAGAAATAAAGGCAGGCAATTCCGCAGATATGACGGTAGTAGCCGGTCAGATTTCCTACGGCGGTAAAGTGGCCGTAGGGGCAAGTGCCGCAACGAGCAAAATAAGAAATAATACTAAAGCATATACGGAAGATGCGGAAATTGAAGGTAAAAATATTTTAATTCACAGCGACAGCGCAACTGATGTCGTGACCTCTGCTGCCGGTGTGGCTGCTTCTAAGGGGCAAGTGGCTGTGGCGGGCAGTGTTGCAGTCAACGATATTGACACGGAAACATCTGCATTTACCAAAGCGAGCACATTAGACGCAGACGGCACTATCGGCTTATTGGCTACTTCCAACAACGATATTGCATTCTACGGCGGCAATTTGGCCGGATCCAATAATGTGGGTGTGGGGGCAACGGTAGCGGTCAATATCTTGCGCGACAGAGCATACAGTTACGCACAGGATTCCACCCTTAATGCTCTTGGCAATTACTCTTTGGCGTGGGGGGATAAAACCGTTTACGGTGTTGGAGTAAATACTTATTTAGACGATAATTTTCAAGAAATTATCATTAACGGCGCTTTGGGTATAGAAGCCGCCGGCGTGGCTGGCACGGTGGATGTAAATACCATTTCCAATGAGGCCGAAGCCTATATCGCCAATTCCAAAGTGAATACTGCGGCAAACGGTCCATCTGACAACCAGCAGGTTGATGTCTATGCGGAAAATAAAATTTCCAGCGAAG
>CADAXZ010000057.1 GCA_902791965.1 Candidatus Proelusimicrobium bovinum
GCACTTTTACTGCTGCCTGCCATTTCCAAAATTTTGGCAAGGCGTAAACCGGAAACACCGCCTTTTATACTGTCGGCTTCTATTTTTATGCTGTTGATTATCCGTCCTAAATCCACTGCTTGCTTTATGCTTAAAGGTTTTAAATTTATTTCCCTGCCGCAAAGTTTTATTTTTACGGTTTTGGGGCAAAGTATTTCTAAATCCGTCATTGTTTTCTCCTTAAGGCCCGCAGGTTAAACGGGCCTTTTTATTTTCCCATTGCGGTTTATACCGCAGTTTCGTTTTTAATAAACAGTTAAATATCTTCTATCATACCGAAACGCTTGCCGCGCTCTTTAGTGGTATCGGCAAGAACATCAAATTCCGCTTCTATCAGCGTTTCCCCGTCGCGTTTATATACCTGTCCTGTTTTACCAGTAGGGCGGCATTTCCAAAAAGTATATTTACGGCTTGCAGAGCCGGCCCCGTTTACATTGATATATAAAGTTTTTACAGGCGTGGAAGTTTTATCCCCGAATTCTATTTTGGAAGATACAACGCTTGCACCCAAAACAAGGGCGATATTTTCCAGAGTGGCTTCCGAAAGGGAAAATTTAATTTTTAAGTTTTCCTCCGTAGTGATTTTATCTATCGGGGCAAGGCTTTGGTCAATCCTTATTGCGTAGGAAGTTTCTTCGTGTTCTATGCTTACTCCCCCTTTAATAAAACCTAAATCCGAAGCGTTTGCTTCGCTTTGTCCGTAAGCGGCGGCTTTTACCGTTCCGCTTGCGCTTACGCCCACTACTATATTTGTTGGTGATGACATATTAAAATCTCCTATTTGAATTTAAAAATAAAATTTACTGCACGGCTGTGTCTGCCGAGTTCATCTATAAAATCGCTGCCGCCAATTTTTTTGGAATAGTAAATACGGTAATCTTGAGAAGGTATTTGCCCTGATGTTAAATCAAGCAAGACCGTAAGTATTTTACTTATTGCCGCGGTTTGTGCAAAATTTTCGGCAGTAATAATAAATGTTAAATGTTCTTCACAAAGTACTTCATCATAACATCCGCCCGGGTTATAAGAACGGTAAACTATATAAGGCGTACGGGAAGTTATTGCCGCAAAGTTAGGATAAATTTTACTGTCCGTTTCATTGGCAGATAAAGCAGTTTGCAAAGTTTCATCTGCGCAAAGATAATTATAAATATCTTCAGTTATCATAATTTCCCCTTTAAATTTTTTAAATTACGGCATATTTTATTAAAAAACAGAATACCTGCCGGCAAAAGATACGGCCTTGGCAGCATAAAGGCAGTACCGTATTCCAAATAACGGGCATACGGCGTTCTAATAGTATCTGTTCCGGCCCTTATAACGGCACGGGAGGAATGTTCTTCGTACTCAACTTCTGTTGAATCAAGCAGGTTGCCGCTTACTTTATACGGCATTGAATACGGCGGGCTTGAGGTGCGTTTGCCGCCGTAGACTTCCCCCGTTTTACTTAACCCTGATGTTAAATAAGATAAAAGTTCGGCGCTGTTTTCCCTCATAACGGTAAAGAAAGCCTTCTCTAAACGGGAAGAAAATTTTTCTAAATCCTGTTTGAAAATTTTATTACTATTCGCCATTGGTCTTTTTCTCCAAATATAAACATAAAAAGCGTTCCGTTCCGCCCATATTCAAACGCCCGCTTACAAGATAATAACTGTTGCCTATTTTTACGCGCAGGCTTCCTTTTGGCAATGGCAAATATTCCAAATAAAGAGAATAAGCCGCCTGCTGGTATTGAGGCGAACTTAAACGCTTTTCCGTTGCATTCCTTGTACGCAGACGGCAAGGTAATGCGGCAGCAAAAACAGTATAAACTTCCTTGCGCTGGCCGCCTTCAAACTGTCCGTTGAAAGAAAGGACTTCAATATCGCAGGTTTTATTTAACAGATGTTTAAAACTCATATATCAAATTTCCTATAACTTTCCAAAAGTAATGCGCACGCAGGCGGGATTTGCCGTCCGTCATAATAACTGACGGAATAATCACCTAAAGTTTCGCTTTTAATTCCGCCGGATTCCTGTTCCGCAAGTAATACTCCTATCCATTGGAAAAGGGCCAAGCGTATATTTTTAGGCAAAGAAGAATAATCCTGCGCAAGACCTGCTGTATAACTTACTATTACAACCCCGCGCCAAGCAACAGAGTTTTTCAAAAGGCCGTTATGGTTATCCGTTTTAATAAGGGATAAATCTATATTCTCCCCGTTTTGCATAACGGCAGATACTTCCTTTACAGGATAATGATCCAACTGTAAATATTTGCTTTTTGCTTTATAAAAATCGTGGGGTTCTTCGCTTATGCTGCGCTCTATTATATAACGGCCTATATAACGCTCTGCCGCAAGTGTGCAGGATTCCAAAAGTAAAAGCAAAAGGTCATCTTTGCTTGTGTCTGCTGCAGGTATTCTTAAATATTGTTTTAAATCTTCCGGCACGGATACCGGCGTTAAATTATCGGACATAGAAACTCCTTTAAGGCGGCGTTTTATGCGCCGCCTTTATAAATCGGGATTATTTAAAAATAAGATAACTGAAAGCGCTGCCGAAAGTTACATCAACAGATAATGCCTGCGTAAAACGCAGCCAAGTCTGGTCCGTCATAAAAGCACTTTCAAGGGCGGAATCGGTAGTATTCCAAGAAGCCGCATCCTGAGAAACTTTTACCGTCATTTCTTCCCTTGGAGAAATAATAAGATTCTTGTTAAATCTGCCAAAAAACGCAATAGTACCGCTGCCGCCCGTTAAAGCACCGCCGTCGGTAACGGTATTAGGAATTTGGGAACTTACAACATAAGGAGTATTCCAAATAGTTGCGGGATTGCCCATTGAAGGCGGCGCCCAAATATAATTGCCGTTGCTGTCTTTTAACTTCATCAGTTTGTTTAAGCCTGCCCTTGAAAGTACGATAACGCCGTCTTTGGAGTTGGCTTCACTTAAACTGAAAATAAGATTGGCTATATCATCAAAACTTACATTATTACCTGCCATACTTACCTGATTTACGCCGCTGCTGTTAAGTACGCCGGTAAAAGGATCATTTGAGCCGCCAAGTAAAGCCACGCGTTCAATTTCCAAAGCCATTGCTTCGGCCACAAGTTCAGATAAAAACTGCGTTAAGTTTATTGCACTGTCGCGGATAAGTTCATCGGTGCATTTTATAACTGTTGCCAAAACTTTGGCAGTTTGCTCAAGTTGCCCGAAAGTAGGGTTTGTTATACCTTTTACTCCGTTTTCCGCTACCCAGCCTACCTGAAGATTTGTAAGTTGTTTGGGAATTTGCCTTTTCCAAGAGGACATAGGCAAAATATTTGCTATCTGCATTATCGGGCTGGCATCGTTCATCATACGGATTACCTGAGCGGAAAATTCCGTAGGAACAAGATAGCCGCCGCCTGTTGCGCTTGATGAGCCTTCGCTTAAAACAGATTTAAAATCATTAAGTTCGCTGTTGCGGTTTTTGGCGGCTAAAAGGAAATTCTTCATATTGCCGAATTTGCGGCCGTATTCGCTTGTCCAAGCCTTTTGGCCCTGTTCACAATTCTTACGCTTAAAAGCAGAATATCTTTCCATTACGCCTTCTTCCGTAGTAGGCAAAACCGCTTTACTCGCCGATGGGTGAACACGGTTAATAATATCTTCTATCATTTTTTCGGCTTTTTCTTTGGTAAGGCAGGATTCTATTTTACCGTCAAGAGTTTTTTTGAGTTCTTTAATGGATGTCATTATATCGTCCATTGGTTTCTCCTGTAAATTTTATAGGCGGGCAGAAGATTTAAGAACAATTTTATACAACAAAAAAAGCCTTCAAACCCGTCTTGAGTTTGCCGGCTCTCCCTTTAACTGATACAAATGTATCAAATTCTTATCATATTGTCAAATCATTTTTTGCACAAAAAAAGCCCTGCTTAAATGCAGGGCTTTATATTCTATAAATAATTTATATCCAAAGATTCAGTTTGGTTATTTTATCCTGTTTTCTTACCTTAGGTTCACCAACTAATTCCTGAATAAAAATTTCAGCAGTAAATACTTTTGTGCCTGCCGATAACTGCCCTGCCTCGGTTTTACCTTCTCCGTTTACAAGTATTACATCAGCACGGATATTGGCTCTGTTGTCCATAATACTGACATTACCGGTAAGGTTTGCCATTTCAACAGGTTTATTTATGACGCGTTTATCATATTTTTTCTTTACAATATCATAAGAACAAACCGTTGCATTTTCCAATAAACCTATGCCGTTTATAATACCGCATTTTATTTGATTATCATGACAAAAATCACCCAAGGCTTCCATTAAGTCTTTGCCTTTTGTAATTCTGAAGATATATGTTCTTCCCGTAAGATAAGGTTTCTGTTCTGCCATTTTTATACTCTCCTTAATCAATTAAATTTAGTGCCATTTGCCGCCTTTTAAGGCTTTTATATAGGCTTCTATCTTTTCCATTTGGCTTGCGCCGTCTAAATGTGCTTCTTTAAAAACATCCTTGGCTTTACCGCTTGTAAGATATTTATTCTGCATAAACGGATAAAGCGAATACTCCGCCCCCATAACGGAATTAAGCCAGCAATACATCGTCGGCAATGTAAAATCCGTAAGGGCTATGGCTTTTTGCCTGTCGCAAGCAGGTAAAATTTCTTCCTGTTCGGATAAAGGCAGCATAGTAAAAAGTTCCCTTGAGGCAACATAATAAACATTTAACTCAAGGCCCTTTTGCTTAAGTTTAGGTAAAACTTCATTACAGAAAATTTCCCCTACGCCCGAGCCTTGTATTATAATTACGCCGTCGGCTTGAGGTTTGTTTGATTTACTTAATTTGTAAACACCTTTTATTGATGCGGCAGAATTATCAGCCCCTAAAGCCTTTCTGTCAATAATTTTAATATTCGGGCGGCTTACTACCGGATATAAAACAGCAGGGTGCTTTGCCAATGCCGCGGTCAAAAGAGGCCAGACATCATTGCCGTCAAGCGGCGTTAAGGTAATTGCAGAACCTTTGGGGAAATCTTCCATAATCAACTGTAAAGATTGCGGGTCGGCGTGTGTAGGGCCGTCCTCGCCCGTCTGTAAACCTGCGTGCCCTGTAAAAATAATAAAAGTTCTTGCTTCTTGGCCTGTTGCTTCTTTAAAGCATTGCTGCCCTATTGCATGCAAACGCGCCTGCGTGTGCATCATAGCCGAAGTAAACGCCGCATAAGAAGCCGCCAAACCGATATGCGTCCCGTAAGCGGATACACCGCTCATAACGGAAGAAAGGCCGTCTTCGCAAATACCGCCGGATGCAATATATTTGCAATCAGGATTGTTTTGTTTATTATAAAAGCCTTTTGCAAAAGGTTTGGCAACAGCACCAGCACCAGTAGATCCGGATAAATCAGCAGTACTTACCAAAATACTGCCGCCCGTCTTTTGGGAAATATAACCCAAAGCAGCCCCCATTACACTCCTTAAAGCAGGGTTTTGGCCTACCGGAAAACTAAATTCTGCGGGGACTTCCTGCGGTGTAAATTTATTATAGACAGCCTGTGTATCCGGTGCGTTTATCTGCCTGTTTAATGCTTTAAGCGCACTTTGGCGTTCTTTAAGCAAAGCAGCCATCGGCGCAAAAATTTCTTTATTGCCGCTGACGGCTTTTCTTATACAAAGCAGACAATCCCAAAAACTCTTTTCAATATTATCAGGTGTTTGTTCCCCTTCAAAACGGGGGAATTTCAAATTAAAAGTCTGTTCAAATTCTTCCAAGGATTTATAGAAACCTTCCGAAGCAAATTTATGACCGCTGCCATGGCTTGCTTTGCCTTCAAGGCCGTAATGCCAGCCTTTTACAGTTTTATAAACTATTGCAGTAGGGCATCCGTTTTTAAGTCCGTAAGCAAATTTTTGAGCCGCATAAACCTGATCAAAATCAAAACCGTTTTCAACTTCTATGATATTAAATCCGTTTATATAACAAAGTTCCATAGGCGTCCAAGCGGTATAATCACCGCGGCCATTAGCATCTGCGGTAACTTTATCGGAATCTATTGAAGCCTGATTCCAATCTAAATGCAAGATAACATTATCAAGCCCCGCAGCAGAGGCAATAGACATAGCCTCGCTGCATCTGCCGGCGGTAAGCCCCCCCTCGCCTTCAAGTATATTTACAAACGGAGTATTTTTCTTATAACTGCAAGAGGCAGCAAGCCCTAAGCCGATGCTTGAACCTACCCCGATGCCAGAAGCACCGGTAGAAAGTTTAATAAAAGGCGTTACGGGGACAGGATGGCCGTCTAATGCCTTAGAATTAAATTCTTTCATCAGTTTTGTTCCGGCATAGGGGGACTTCCTGAAGCCTAATAAATCCTCTAATCTTAATTGTCTGTTTTCAGCAGCGAGCAATTCCGCGGCGTAATTTTTGGCAATTTCATTTCTCAATGCAGACATTGCATAAAGACCTAATGCCTTATGCCCTGCCGCATAAGAAATAATATCTGCATCCTGTAAATCCGGCATACTAAAATCATATGACATTACTTTATAGACAAGTGAAGCAACTATCCTGCCGGAAGATATACTGCCGCCCGGATGCCCTGAAAGAGGGGCATAGTTATAAAGTATAGAACAAAGCGCTCTGTAAACTACATCGGCATAAGTTAATGAGGATTTTGTTTTTTCATCTAAAAGAGATTTTTTGTCCTTAATAATATCAATAACTTTGTAATAACGGTTTTTCTTTTCGCTCAATTTAAAACCAGAAGAATTTACCATATATTTTAACTCCTTATTTATCATAACCTTCCGTAAGGAAGTTTAAAAGCAAATTATATGCCGCATCAATATCATTTTTACTGGCAGTTTCCACATTGGAATGGATATAACGCACCGGCACGCTTAAAGCGATTGCCTTTACAGGGCCGGCGCTGCGCTGGATAACTTTTGCATCGTTAGAACCGCGCGCGGCTACACGCAACTGGAAAGGTATCTCTTTATTTTTACAAATCTCTACAAATTTTTCACTTAAAGCCCTGTCGGCAATAGTTGTGCTGTCAGCCAAAGTTATGCCTATTCCCTTGCCAACGCTTACGACATAATTCTGCGGTGCAATACCAGGTACATCAAGCGCGCCGGTAGTATCTACCGCTATACCGTAATCAGGGCGGACCTCAAACGCGGCGCACTGTGCTCCGATAAGGCCAAATTCTTCCTGTACGGTAAAAACAAAATACAAATCGTTTTTATGGTCTTTAGGGAGATTTTTAATAAGTTCTATCAGAACATATACACCGGCTCTGTCATCTATCGCTTTGGATGATATTAAATCTCCGCCTAATTCAACAGCCGTTCTGTCTAAAACAACAGGATCGCCTATGCTGATTTTTTCCTGCACCTGCTGCGCGTCCAATCCCGTATCTATACATAAAGATAAAGCATCAATACCTGCTGCTTTATCCGCCGCGGTTAAATAATGCGCCGCTTTAGCACCTATAATACCGCGCAGCATCTCACCGGATTTTGTTTGAATAAGTACCCTTTGGGAAAGCAAGGTCCTCGGGTCAATACCGCCGGTAAGTACAAAATATATAAAACCTTTATCAGCTATATAGCGTACTTTTAAGGCTACTTCGTCCAGATGAGCCGCCAACATTATTTTTTTACCGCCTTGTCCTTTTTTGCGCGCAATTATGTTTCCTATCGGGTCTGTATGAATTTTGTCGCAGTACGGCTCTATTTGTTTAATAACTTCCTGTGCAAGAAGTTCTTCCCTGCCGGAAGCGGCAGGTGTTTGGGTAAGTTTTGAAAATAAATCAAAATCCATAAATCCTCCGTACGCGCGAAAAATAACGGGCTTACGCCCATTGTAGCATATTATTAGTTTATTTGCTCATAAACTCAAAGGTTAATATTACAAGATATTATTTCGCTGGAAACTTTAAATAAAATGCTTGTAAAGTGCAAATCTTTTTAATAATATGTTAGTTAGTATTATTTAATATAGGAGATATTTGTTTTATGTTAAAAAAATCTGTGGCATTTTTGGCTTTGTCCGTATTAATTTTGCCGTTTTCTAATGCGCAAATTTTAACCGGAAAAGCACAACAAGATGAGAAAAATCCTCAATATTCGTATCTTTATAACACATCCTTAATTAAAGCAATTAGCGATAATGATGCTCATAGAGTGGAGTTCTTACTTTATGCAGGTATGGACCCGAATGAAAAAAATGATTCCGGTATGACACCTCTTGTAGCAGCAGCACAGGCCGATGCTCAAATAACCGAAATGCTTTTAAACCACGGTGCAAAAGTAAATGAACCTTCCGTAAATGCCATAACACCGCTTATGGCAGCAGCACGTAGCGGTAATACCCAAATGATACAAATCAATGACCAAGATACCGCTTTAGCGGCCTCTTTGGTTGCGGCAGTAAGTGCAAAAGATACTGCTACAATGCAAAAACTTTTAAAACGCGGCGCTACAATAAACGACCAAAACAGATTAGGCCAAACTGCAATTATAGCGGCAGTAGATACTAAAGATATGAAATTGATAAAAGAAGTGCTTTCCTACCGGCCTAATTTGGAATTGCAGGACAATACCGGCAGAGGGCCTTTAATGCACGCCATACAGAACGATGACGACAATATTGCAAGGCTGCTTATTGCACAAGGGGCAAATACCCAAACCAAAGATATTATGGGAGTAACGCCCGTAATACTTGCCGCTAAGCAAGGCAATGCAATTATGCTTAAGGAAATTTTATCCACCGGTGCGGATGTAAATGCTCAGGACAAACTTGGCAGGAGCGCACTTTCATGGGCGGTTGAAAACGAGGATAAATCTGTATTTAATGCTCTTATCGCAAGAAATGATTTGCGCCCTGATTTAGTTTATTCCCAATATAATTTATCCCCGCTTATTACAGCAACAGGAAAAGGAATGTATGATATGGTTTTTGAACTTACGCAAAAGGGTGCTGATACCAATTTGCAGGATTCCTATGATAATACGGCATTAGTTTATGCCGTAAAAAATAATGATACAAAAACAGCCGCTTTACTACTTAATTACGGCGCAAATCCGCTTTTCAAAAATGAAACTGACCCTGACTTGGCAGAAATAGCAAGAGATAACGGCAACACAAAACTTGCCGCTATGCTTGATACAGCCACGGAAAAGACAGAATATCAAGATGCTTTTGCGAAAGCAAAACTTAATGAAGATAATAAAGTTTCATCATATATGCAAAATGATGAAAGGCTTTTCTGGAATGATATAGAAAATATTGACGAATATATTGAATACCTTGAAACACAAACCCAAAAAGCAAAAGCGGTAAAAGCAGAAAGGGAAGCCAAAAAAGCAAAAGCCGAAGCGCAAGCTGCGGCAGAAAAAGCCCAAATAGAACAAATGAAACCTAAAGCAAAACAAATAAACAGTAAAGCAAAAGCACAAAAAACTTACAAAAAATAATTTAAGCCCCGCTGTTTGCGGGGCTTTTTATTGATATATGCGTATAATTGGAATCCGCAACAATATAAATGCTAATTATTGTCGTCATCAGGGTCAGGATATTCGTGTATGATAGTAGTATCAGATATAATAACCGTATCGTCTTCTTTATGAAACTGCCTTAAAGTTTCTGCCCTGTCCTGATGGCCTAAGGCGCTTTCGTCTGATGTATCCTCAATATTTGTGCTTATGCTGACTTCTTTGGCATCTTTAAGGAAATTTTCTATTTCAAAATCATCTTTTATAACAGGTTTTATATCCTGTGCCCTTGATGCGGAATCAGCTATAAGTTTATAATCTTTAAGAGTTTTATAACCTACAGAAAATATTAAGTTTAATATATTTATACTTGTAATAAGCGAATAAGCATAAAATAACATTAAAACAATAAAACTAAAGGCCATTTTAAGGCCGTAGCCTTTCATCAAACCTACTAAAAGCCATATTTTTGAATTTACTGGTACAGTTTCCCCCAACACTCTGTTAAGACGGTAAACCACAAGATAATAATCCCCGCTTAAAAAAGATGCGGGCAAAGCAATTAATAACAAAAATAAAAAAGAAACCGCCATTAATGAACAAAAAAATAATAAAGCATATTTGCCCCAACGGTTTTTTACAAGTTCATAACTGTCGTTAAAGGCTTCAAATACATTTTGGCCTTCAAGGATTTTCCAAGGGAAAAACATTATATAAGGAATAAAAAAAATATAAATAATTTTACTGATAAATAAATACCAATAGCGTGCAGGATCTATAAGATGTGCCGCAGGCATTAAAGTAAAATAAACAGAAAGTACTATCAAAAGGGAGGCTGTTAAAGTAGGGAAAAATAATTTTACAACATCTTCTATCGCTCTGATTACTCTGTGTTTTGTACCGTTTGCAATATCCATCATTATCTTTACAGAAGTATATGCCAGAATATTATTAACTAAAAATACTGTACCGCCAAATATAAGTTGCACAGAAATATAATCATCTAAAGTTCTATGCAGGTAATATGCGACACAGAAAGCAAAAGCATTAAAAATAATAAATAGTGTACCCAATTTAAACGAACTTACCGCCGCAGACGGCAGAAGTTTAAAACATCTTACTATTATGGAACGGACAGCCATATCCGTTTTGAGTACATTTGTGTAAGACATATATCCTCCCAATTACATAAATAGATTATATCAATAAATTTAGTAGAATTATTATAATACAAGTTTATAACGGTTGTTTGCCGTTTTTTGGCGACATCGCCGACGCTGTTAAAATTTGGAGATTTTTTGTTTAGTTTTGCGGGTTTTGTCCGAGCAAAAAATTA
>CADAXZ010000058.1:0-1874 GCA_902791965.1 Candidatus Proelusimicrobium bovinum
TTATTCCGCCGGAATTAAAAGTAAGACGCAAAATAAAAGATATTCTGTTTTTAAGCGGATTATTTTTCTTTTTTGTTGCGCTTGCAGGCCCGCAATGGGGCAGAAAACGGGTTGAGGCGGAGTCGTCATATTCCCAGGCGGTTATTGCTATGGATGTATCTTTTTCAATGAATGCGGAAGATGCAGACCCTACCAAAGACAGTATTCCGCAGACAGCAAGATCTGCCGTTGCTTTTAATTCCTTAAGCCGTATCAATATGGCTAAAAAAATGCTTCAGATGCTTATCGGCAGTTTTACTACGGAAAGGGTAGGTATTATTGCTTTTACTTCTCAAGCCTATATGCAAAGCCCTATTACTACTGATGTGAGTGCTTTAAAAAACTTGGCTGACGGCTTACAAATAAATATGGTCCCTTCCAGAGGAACAGCACTTGCGCCTGCGGTTAGTTTGGCTTCAAAAATGCTGGCGCCTTATCCCGGGGTAAAGGCTCTGATTTTAATTACGGACGGGGAGGACCATGAACCTAAAGATATTGAATCCGCTTTAAAAACTGCGCGCGAAAACGAAATAAAAATAATAACCGTAGGTATGGGTAATGCGGAAGGTTCTCTTATTCCGGAAAGGAACTCCGCCGGAAAAATAACCGGTTATAAGAAGGATAAAGACGGCAAGACGGTTTTGAGTAAACTTGATGAAAAAAGCCTTATCAATTTGGCTTCGGCTACGGGCGGTGCTTATATAAAATTCAGTACTTCGCAGCAAACAGCGGAAGAAATTTACCGCCAAATGACTATGTTGGATAAAAGTACCTCTATGGTAAACGGGAATATAGTGTATATTAACCGTTATCAACTGCCGCTTTTTATAGGTTTTATATTGGTGTTGGCATCTATACTTATTGCTCTAAGAAAGGTAAAATAATATTATATGCGTTTTATATTTTTATTGTCTGTTTTTATTTTGTTAAGCACGCAGGTTTTTGCGGGCGCAGGCAGTGATTTGCGTAAAGGCAATAAAGCCTATGATAATGAAAAATACGGCGAGGCTTTTGATTACTATAATAAAGCCGTAGAAGCCGGAGAAGGGGAAAAAGGCATTTATAATTCCGCCGCGGCGCTTTATAAACTTCAGGATTATGACGGCGCAATCAAGGCTTATGAAAGTTTAGAGCAAGGCGGGCAGTTTAAACAAGATGCTTATTATAATGCGGCCAATGCTTACTATAATCAGGGTAATTCTGAAGAAGCGCTAAAAAGCCTGCGCCAAGCCTTGATGCTTAAAAGAGATGATAAGGAAGCATTACATAATTTGCAGTTTATTTTACAGCAGCAGCAAAACCAGAATAACCAACAAAACAAAAACGATAATCAGGGCGATAATAAACAGCAGCAGGATAAGCAGGATAAATCTGACCAGCAAGATAAGAATGGCAATAATAAGCAAAATGAGGATAAACAACAGCAGGAAGAAAAACAGGATAAATCTTCCCAGCAGGACCGTAAATTAGGCCAAAACGAAGCAGAGAATATCTTAAAGATGAGTAAAGAACACAAACCGCAAATGCCTGATAATGCGTTTAATGCGGACGGTTTTATAGATAAAGATTGGTAATTATGTTTAAGAAATTTTTTATTTTTATATTATTTATTTTTTGTTTTCTTGCGGCTTTTGCCCAAGCGAATATAGAACTTTATGTAGATAAGAATGAATTGGATCTTTCGGAAGAACTGCAACTTACAATTACGGTAAAGGCTGATTCGGCAGATGTGGAAATATCTGATTTGCCTTCATTGCCTAATTTTAATATTTATTCTTCAGGGCAGAGCCGCAATGTAAGTATGATTAACGGCAAAGTAAATGTTACCCAGCAGT
>CADAXZ010000058.1:1881-10182 GCA_902791965.1 Candidatus Proelusimicrobium bovinum
GTTTAATTATATTCTTATGCCGAGGTTCGCCGGTAAATCAGTTATAGATCCTTTTACGGTAAAAGTAGCAGGTAAGACATACCATACCGAACCTGTTGAAATAGAAGTACACCGCAGCGAAACAGGCAATGCAGAAGCCTCTTTAGTAAAAAAGAATAATAATTCCGCCAAACATTCAAACGAAGCAAAACCTAAGGAAAATTCAACAAAAAACGAAGCGGATATGCCGGCATTTTTTATGGTGGCGAAAACCGATAAGACAAAGGCCTATATAAATGAGCAGATAAATTTAAAAATACGCTTTTACCAATCCCAGAATACCGTAGGCAAACCTATGTATGAACGCCCTAAAATGGAAGGGCTTGTTTTTGAGGAACTAAGCACGGAAAGTAATTATGAAGCCGTAGGCGGCAAACAATATGTCTATACGGAATTTAATATAGCGGCATTCGGTATTTTACCGGGTAATGCAACTATCGGTGCGGCAAGTGTGGAATATAATGTAGCGGGCGATATTTTTGATCCGTTTTATTCTTTCTTTTCATCTAACAGAACAAGCAATACAAAAAGGGTTTCAAGCAAGCCTATTAATATAGAAATTATGCCTTTACCTCAAGCCGGCAAACCAAAAACATTTTATAATGCCGTAGGTACTAATTACAGTTTAAAAGCCTCTGTTGATAATCCTGCTCCTCAGGCAGGCGAGCCTATAACTCTTTCTTTAGTATTAAGAGGGGAAGGAAATATGCGTTCCGTAGGCGATATTCCTATACCTGACCTTGGAAAGAGTTTCAGAATTTACGAAACTACATCTTCTTTTGAAAATAAAATAACAGGTTCGGCTTTGGGTGGCAGTAAAGTTTATAAGACTGTTATTGTTCCCAGGGCTTCTGGCAATTTTACCATTCCGGCCATTGAATTTAGTTATTTTGATACTAAATCCAAAGTTTATAAAACCGTTAAATCAAATCCTATTACTTTGGAAGTCAGCCCGTCAGATACGGTATCTTCAGCCCCTTTAACTTTTGCTGCCGGCGCTGTGCATAACCAAAACGGCGGTGTTGAACAAATAGTACAAGATATACGCTATATCAAAGAAGGTAAAATATCGGTATTAAGCAGGCTGCTTGTTAAAACAGGTGCTTGGGGAATATGGAATTTAGCGGCTTTGTTTATTTTGGCAATAGCGATTTTGATTTATAATCTTTCCGGAAAAGATATACCTGTATTTTCTAAAAAGAAAGCATTTTTAAAAGCGAAAAAGGATTTGGCAAAGGCAAAAACCGTATCAGAAGTTTCCCAAATATTGACGGGATATATAGAAAGCAAACTCGGTAAGCCGATAGGCATAAGGTCTATTGCGGATTGTGCCGCCAAACTTAGGCTTTCTGATGAAACATCATCTTCTTTGGGTAAACTTTGGCAGGAATTTGAAATGCTTAAATATGCACCTTCCGGTACGGTAAACAGCACCGTGGCCGCTGAAGATGCTGCAAACAGAACCTTGCTTTTGATACAGGAAATAGAAAAGGAGGTCAAATAATGCGCAAATTGGTTTTAAGTTTATGTTTGTGCTTTGTTTGTTTAAGTGCTTTTGCGCAAACTAAAGATTCTGCGGCAGAAAAATATAATACGGGGGATTATTTGGCTGCTGTGGAACTTTACCACCAGGCCTTGCAAGACGAACCTTCAAATCCTTATCTTCTTTATAATTTGGAGAACAGTTATTTTAAAGCGGGTGATCCTGATAAAGCACTTGTTTATTATTGGCGTGCTTTTAAAGTATTGCCGCGTGATAATGATATAAGGCACAACCTTTCCTTTGCTATGAAAACTACCGGCCAAACTTTTATACCCGAAGATATACCCGAATCGGTATTTATATTTTATAATTATTTTTCCTTTGAAGAACTTAAAGGTTTTTGCACACTGTTTGCTTGGCTTTTTGTCATTTTATTTATATGTTATTTATTTTTTGGTAAGAAAAAACTTGTCAGATTATTTTGCAGCATTTGCATAGTTTTGTTTACAATTTTTGCGGTGTGGACAGGTTTGCGTTATGAAAGTGCAAAAGAGCGTCTTGCGGTAGTAACGACCGCAAGGGCGGAGTTAAGGAGCGGGCCGGGGGATAATTTCCCCGTTTCGGTAAGTGTTCCTAAAGCCCACTTGCTTACGGTTGAAGATTCAAAAGGGGATTGGTATCTTGTTAGGGTACAAGATGACACCTCCAAAGGCTGGGTATTAAAAAAATTCATTGAGGAGATTTAACTGATGTTTACTAAAAACGAAAGTAAGGAACTTATAGAAGTTTTAACTTATGTGGGTGATAATTTAGGCCCTAAGATAAACGAACTTGCTCTTAAAGTGGTGGAATGTTTCCGTAATGGCGGTAAAATTATTTTGATGGGCAACGGCGGCAGTGCAGGTGATGCCCAACATATCGCGGCGGAGTTTGTGGGCAGATATAAAAAGGAAAGAGTTTCTTATCCTGCTTTGGCGCTTAATACGAATACATCTTCTTTGACGGCTATCGGTAACGATTACGGATATGATTTAACATTTTCCCGTCAGGTGGAAGGCTTTGCTAAAAAAGGCGATGTGGTAATAGGTATTTCCACATCAGGCAACAGTTCCAATGTTTATAAGGCTATGGAAGTTGCCAAACTTAAAGGGTGTTATACTGCGGCTTTGCTTGGTAAAACCGGCGGTACGATTAAAAATGTGGTTGATTTACCGATTGTAGTAAAAAGCAATAATACCCCGCGCATACAGGAATGCCATATTTTTATAGGGCATACCCTTTGCGAACTTGTAGAAAAGGAAATTTAATTTATGAAACTTGCTTTAGGTTGCGATCACGCAGGCTTTGCTATTAAAGATTTGGTAGTAAAAACGGCAAAAGATTCAGGCTGGGAAATTATTGACGAAGGTACTTTCTCAAAAGATAGTGTTGACTATCCTGATTTCGCGCAAAAAGTTGCTTTGGATATACAAAGCGGCAAAGCACAAAAGGCTGTTTTGGTTTGCGGCAGCGGTATTGGTATTTGTATTGCTGCCAGCAAATTTAAAGGGATAAGGGCTGCTATAGCCCACGATGTTTACAGTGCTGCACAAGGCGTAGAACATGATGATATGAATGTTTTATGCTTGGGCGCGAGGGTGCTTGGCGATAAAGCGCAGGAACTCGTACCGCAGTTAGTAAAAGCATTTTTGGCGGCCTGCTTTGCCAAAGGCGAAGAACGCCACGAAAGGCGCATAGGTAAAGTAGCCGCCTTTGAAAAACAAAATTTTAAATAACTTATAAAAGAGGATAATATATGCAAGCCAATTATAATAAATCAGCAGAAGAATTTATCAATAAAGGCCTTACGGAACTTGACGGTAAGAATTTTACGCAAAGGCTCTATAATCACGATGCAACTTTATGGAAAACGGAAGAAGCCCATACAAAGATTATCAATAACTCTTTGGGCTGGACGGAAGTTTATGATTGGACTTTGGAACATTTACAGGAAATTCAGGATTTTGCACAGGCTGCCAAACAGGATTTTAACCACATAGTGCTTATGGGTATGGGCGGCAGCAGCCTTGCGCCGGAAGTTTTAAGAGTAATTTTTGGTAAAAAAGAAGGCTGGCCGGAACTTTTGGTTTTGGACAGCACCAATCCGGATTGGGTTTCCTGCGTAAGAGGTAAAATTGACCCTGCCAAAACACTTTTTATTTTTGCCAGCAAATCAGGCGGAACTGTTGAGCCGTCCTCACAATTTAAGTATTTTTATGAAGAAGTCAGTAAAGTAAAAGAAAATGCAGGCGATAATTTTATTGCTATTACAGACCCTGGCACAGGCCTTGAACAATTAGGCACGGAAAAGAAATTCAGAAAGATTTTCCTTAACAAAGCCGATATTGGCGGCAGATTTTCCGCACTTTCATTCTTTGGTATGGTGCCTGCGGCACTTTGCGGTATTGAGATAGAAAAAATCCTTAAGTCTGCCAAAGAAGCAGGGGAATCTTTTAAAGCCGATAACCACTGCGCCGCTGCAAAATTGGGTGCTTTAATGGGCGAAGCCTATAAAAACGGGCAGGATAAACTTACGCTTGTTATGCCTTGCGCGGTAAGCGTGTTCGGTTTGTGGGTAGAACAGTTGGTGGCTGAATCAACCGGTAAGGAAGATAAAGGCGTAGTACCGGTAGCGGGCGAAAAATTTGATAAAGATTTCGCCTACAAAAATGACAGGGTATTTGCATATATTTCATACCCCTGTGAATGTAATACAAAGAAAATAGCCCCTCAGGCGGAAGTTTTAAAAGCATCTGCCCATCCGTTTTTTGAAGTGGCTATGAAAGATAAATACGATATAGGTTCTATGTTCCTTTTATGGGAAGTTGCTACTGCCGCTTGCGGTGCTTTGATGGATATTAACCCTTTTGACCAACCTAATGTTCAGGCGGCAAAAACTATTGCAAAGAATCTTTTGACAGATTTATCGGAAGGTAAAACCTCCGCGGAAACTTACCTTGATATTATAGTTTCCGATAATCTTAAAGGCAAAGTCAATTTTGAAACTTTAGGTAAAGACCTTAAGGCGGTTCTTACCGGCAATGATTATTTGGCAGTTTTGCCTTATATGCACAACAGCGATGAAACCGATAAAGTATTTGTATCTTTAAAAGATAAACTTTTGACGGAAACAGGCCATGCTGTTTTGTTCGGCTACGGGCCGAGGTACTTACATTCTACCGGCCAACTGCATAAAGGCGACGGCAACCACGGGGTGTTTTTAATAGTTTCCGCTGACGGCGAAACAGAGGTAAAAATACCCGGGGAAAAATACAGTTTTAATGATTTGGTAAATGCACAGGCTTTGGGGGATTTTAAAGCCTTAGCAGAAAAGGGCAGAAGAGGAATCAAAGTGCACATTAAAAAGCCCGTCTGCGAAGGCCTTAAAAAACTTACTTCAGTCCTGTAAGGGGAGTATGATGGTGATGGCAAAAACAAAAAAACTTATAAAGGCGACGGTTGCTAAAGGCAAAACTCTTTTAAAAAAGAAAACGACCACAACAGCAAAAAAGAGTGCAGCCGAAACCGCCGCAAAAACCGCTAAAGCGGTAAAAGCAGTAAAAACAGAAGAAACAAAAGCCTCTAAAATTATCTGCATAGATTATCCTACGGCTAATGAAACAGTTTACTGCGGACATTATTGTTTTAGGCTCGGCAGTTTAAAAGAAGTGCCTTATATGCGTGTTTCTGTAAACGGCGGACCTTGGCAAGATTGCAGACGCGCCAACGGCTATTGGTGGTTTGACTGGTGGAACTTTCAGACAGGTTCTTTTACCTTGGAAGCCAGCAGCGAATACGAAGGTAAAACTATCAAAACCGCAAAGCGTAAATTCAAAGTTACTTTATAGGTAATATCTTGAAGAAAGTTTATATACAAACCTTTGGCTGCCAGATGAATACTGCTGATTCCGCAGAGATGATGCTGGCTTTGGCGGCCAGAGGTTGTATTTTATGCGGAAGTCAGGAAGAAGCCGATATAGTGCTTATCAATACTTGCACTATAAGGGAACACGCAGAACATAAATCACTTTCTCTTTTAGGCAGGCTTCGCCGCTGGAAGAACGAAAAGCCAAACAGAATAATAATTTACACCGGTTGTGCCGCACAGAGATTAGGTAAAACAGTTCA
Organism: Candidatus Proelusimicrobium bovinum; assembly: GCA_902791965.1. GTDB lineage: Bacteria > Elusimicrobiota > Elusimicrobia > Elusimicrobiales > Elusimicrobiaceae > Proelusimicrobium > Proelusimicrobium bovinum. The sequence goes on from CADAXZ010000058.1 coordinate 7,571, forward strand.
AAAAAAGTTCCCTTATGTAGACATAGTCAGCGGTGCAAAAGAGATAGATAAATTTGACGAGGTCTTAACATCTTCCGGTTTGTTCGGCGCAAAGGCTTCGGCAGGCACTTTGAAGGAAAATTCTCCCATAGCGCTTGTTAATATTATGCGCGGGTGCAGTTGTAAATGTTCTTATTGTATTGTGCCTTATGTGCGCGGGGAAGCGGTATCTTTACCTTTTGAAGAAGTACTTAGCAATATAAATACTAAACTTGAAAACGGTGCTAAAGAAATTGTACTTTTAGGCCAAACAGTAAATGCTTACAATTACAAAGGGAAAACTTTTGCCGATTTATTAAGGCAGGCACTTAAACTTAGCGGGCTGGACAGGTTGCGTTATTTAAGCCCGCATCCGCTTTTTATAACGCCTGAAGTGGCTGATATAATGGCAACGGAAGATAAAATGTCAAAACATCTTCATTTGCCTATGCAAAGCGGAAGCAGCAAAGTCCTTAAAGAAATGAAACGCGGATACACAAGGGAAGATTTTATTTCTAAAATAAAACTTTTAAAGCAGGGCGGTATTTGGGTAAGTACTGATATAATAGTAGGTTATCCTACGGAAACGGAAGAAGATTTTTCACAAACTTTAAGTATAGTGGAAGAATGTGCTTTCAGCGGGGCTTATTGTTTTAAATTTTCGCCCCGTTTCGGTACTCCTGCTTTTAGTTTAAAACAATTACCGCTTAATTTAGTGGAAAAACGCCTTGATATTTTGTTAAATAAGGTAAAAGAGCAGGCCAAAGCGGCTTATAAAGCACAGCAGGGCACTTGCCAGCGTGTGCTTATGGAAACACCTTTTAACGGCCGGACTATGAGTAATTTTTGGGTTAAGACGGCCGCCCCCCATAAAGTTGGGGAAATCATTGAAACAGTTGTAAAACAAGCGCAAGACAGTATACTTTTAGCATAGGGGGAGTTATGGCGGATAAAAAATTTGTTGAACGCAGGAAACACCAAAGAGTTCCCGTAATAAATAATATAGTTGAACCTATTGATTTGGTATATCAAGATGAATCTACTGGCGAAAAGGTAGAAATTGCCGCTGTCTTAGCGGATTTGTCTTCTACCGGTATGAGGATAGTATCCTTTTTAAAAGCACCCGTTTGCGGTAATATGCAAATTAAAATGCAGTTGCCATTTATCGGTAAATTTGAGGTAGAAGCCAAAACTTCTTGGATACGCCAAAAAGGGCCTGTATATACTATCGGTATAGAGTTTATTAAAATTGCTCCTGCCGTTGCTGCAAAAATACAGGCTATGGCAGATGATTATGCCGATTGCAATACAAGGATTTTACTGCGTCTGCCGGAAGTCTGCACGCCTAACTGTAAGTGTGCGCCGGTGTGCAGTAAACTGCACAAGGATATTACAGTTCATAAATAAAAAATACGGGCTGTTTAATTTAATTAAAAACACCGTTTGTAAGACGGTGTTTTGTTTGATAGGATGAGTAAAAATAAAATTCCGTTTTTAATTGCCGGCCCTACTGCAAGCGGTAAAACAGATATTGCGCTTGCTTTGGCGCGGCTTTGCGGCGGGGAAATTATTTCTGTCGATTCCCGCCAAGTTTACAAGTTGATAAATACAGGTACGGCTACACCTAAAGGCTGTTGGGAAAACGGCATTTATAAAACAGAAAATATTGCTTATCATTTAGTTGATTTTTTGGATTTAAACAAAAGTTTTGATGTTTCTCAGTTTTGCGATATAACAAATAAAATAATTACTGCAGATAATCAAAAACAGTTTATTTTCGCAGGCGGTACGGGAATGTATATGCAGGGATATTTCTGCGGTATAGACAATCTTCCGCCTGCCGACGACAATATCCGCAAAGAACTATCTTCCTTGGCGGAAAAGAACGGGCGGCAGTATTTGAACGCGAAACTTGCGGAAATTGACGCGCAAAGCGCGGCCGAAATACCCGCCGGAAACATACACCGCGTAATAAGGGCTTTGGAACTTTATAAACTTACCGGTAAACCTGCTTCCGTTTTAAGAACTGGTAAATTTACGGCAGATTTACCGCAGGATAAAGTTTTTAGTGTTTATCTGCATTGGGAAACGCCGGCCCTTGACGGGCGCATAAAACTGCGTACGCAGAACATTTTTACCCCGATGGTTGAAGAAGCCCGCCTTGCGCTTGCCTTTGGCTATAAGGAAGATTGCCCGGGCCTGAAAAGTTTAGGCTACCGAGAAGCAATCTCTTATTTAAAAGGGGAAATCAGTAAAGAACAAGCCATAGAAAAAATTTATATTTTAACCCGCCAATATGCCAAGCGCCAGCGTACTTGGTTTAAGCGGTATAAAGCAATAAAAATACTTAATTGTGCCGGATTTAAAACTGCACAGGATGCAGCAGAGCAAATACTTTTATGGAAAAAGCAATCACAGTAAATGTTAAACTTAAAAATGACTTTAAAAAGGATAATTCCGCAGAGGAACTTATCCGTCTTTGCCATACTGCAGGCTGCGAAGTCGCACAAATATTTGATGTGCGTGTGGAAGCCTATAATCCGGCTTTTTTTATAGGCAGCGGCAAGGTTAAAGAAATTGCACAATATGCTGAG
>CADAXZ010000059.1 GCA_902791965.1 Candidatus Proelusimicrobium bovinum
ATGCAAACCGCATTTTTATAAATTTTTTTTACGGTTTTTGCACCCTGTACATCAATTACCAAAACCGGATATTTGCCCGCTTTTAGCAATTTATCCAGAGAACTTTTAGGTATTCCGTAGTAATTTACATGTACTTTAGCCCATTCCGCCATTTTGCCTGCTTTTATGGCGTTTTCGAACTTCTTTACAGACCAAAAATGATAATCTTTCCCATCTATCTCGCCTTTGCGGGGCGCTCTGGTGGTAGCAGTTATCACACGCGAGAGTCTGCCGTTTTGTAAAAGACGGTTTACTATTGAGGTTTTACCTCCGCCCGAAGGTGCAGAAATTATTATAGGGAAAGTTTCCATATACATATATCATTTTATTAAATTAACATTAAATGGGCAAGTATTTTTATTATGCGATAATAAGTAAAAAAACTTGCAATAAAAAGAAAATTTTTTTATACTGATAATGAAATATTGTATTAATGCCTTATCTGTGTTATACTTATATAAACAGGCTTGGCGGAGGAAATTATGTTTATTAGAAAAGGTAAGTCTTTGAAAAGTAAAAAGGGTTTTACTTTAACCGAAGTGTTGGTTACAGTTATAATAATCGGTGTATTGGCTGCAATTTCTTATCCGGTATTCAGTAAATCTATAATGAAAGCCCGTGCGACGGAAGCAGTAAATTTACTTGAAATCGTTAAAAATAAGCAGATTCATCATTATGCAAACAGCAGTAACGGAACTTATATTACTGATGTTTCTAAACTTGGCAAGTTAACAAACAGCAAAGAAGAAGCCGCCGGTACAACAGGTTTAAAGATTAATGATAAGTATTATCTTACTCTTAATGATGCTAATTCTTGTGCTTATGTCACATATAAAAAAGGCGACAAAGATATTTTTACATTTTCTACCGGTTATGAAACAGCAGGTTTAGGCTGCAGTAAAAGTGCTGGAGCCGACAGCGAAACGGCAGAAATTTGCAGCAGTTTCGGTGATATTAGCGGATCTTCCAATTCTGTTTGTGCCCCTATGCCTGATCCTTGGGAAGACCGCCACGAATGTACAGATGAACAGCGTGTAAAGCCTGCTTGTGATACTGCTAACGGTTATATAGATACATATCAATTTGTTGAAACCTCTTGTTCTTGGATTGGAACTTGCACAAAGAATCCTAATTGGTGCGACGGTCAGACCCGTGCCTGTACCAATGATGCCGGCAGGGCTTGTACGCAATCTTGCACCGGAGTAAGTTGGGGTGCATGCAATATAAACTGCGATATGAGTGAATGTTCTGAAGGTGAGGAAGGTTCTTTCGGTAATTGCCCTGGTATTTGCAAGTCAGACCGTTCAGGATTTGAATGTAAAGTAGGTGCTAAGAACGAGAATTATTGGTGTGAAAGTGCTACATCCTGCAAGGCTTTATATAAACAATGTCTTAGCGGTGCTGAGCAAAGGCAGACTTGTGATGACGGAGATAATTACATTACAAGGACTTATGATTTATACAAAGGCTGGGTAGGTGCTAACAGCGAAGATTGCAACAGCGGTTTTGATACTGCAAATTGCAAGTGTGCATAATAACTTATAATATTGGTTTTTATATAAACCCCGCATTTTAGGTGCGGGGTTTTTGTTTGGTTAGGTATTTGGTATTTTTTAATGCTTATTATCTGATTTATATATATTTGCATTTGTCGTTTATGTGATAGTATTGCTTTGCCTGTTGTAGATGATAGGCTGCTTTTTAAATAAACTTTAACCTGTATAAGTGTCCGCAGTAATTTGATATAAAAATATATAAACTATAACTTGTATTAAATCTGTCATAGACAAATGTTTTTATCTGTCATTTCTTTGTTGTTATACCAGAAACTCTTTACCCGCTATCTACTCATATTTTGTAGTGTAATTAAATTGGTTGAGTCCCCTGTTAGGAATTTCTGGGACGACAAAAACTGCGCAAATAGCAGATTTTATATAGGTTTCGCGCCCTTGAGCGCGCCTTACTTTTCTCACTTGCAGAAAAATAAGTAAAAGGCTATGGCTCATTAGGTAAGGCAAAGCCCCATATTGCGCTTTGCGTTTGTCTTAAAAATTGTCCCTGCTTTGTAAATAAAAATCCCCCGATTAAAAACGGGGGATTTCGTAAATACATATTTTAAATTATTACAATTTACTGATTCTTCTTGTAATAGTTTTCTTTTGTATACATTCTAAAGTGTCGCCGGGTTTTATTTGCCGGAATCCGTCAATGGATATACCGCATTCATAACCCTTTTCCACTTCTTTTACATCGTCCTTAAAACGCTTTAAGCCTGATATTTTGCCTTTAAATATCTGTTGCCCTCCGCGAAGCACGCGTACTTCATAACCGCGTACCACTTTGCCTTCCTCTATATAAGAACCGGCAACGAAACCGGAACTTAAATCAAAAGTTTGGCGTACTGTTGCTAAGCCTATGCGTTCTTCTACTATATCAGGTTCAAGTAAACCTTCCATAGCGGCACGCAAGTCCTCCAGCAATTCAAAGATGATATTGTATTGGCGTATTTCAATGCCTTCTTTTTCTGCTTCTTCCGCGGCTTTAGGGTCGCTTTCAACATTAAAAGCGATAATTACCGCATTGCTGGCCTTGGCAAGCAAAATATCAGATTCGTTTACATTGCCTGCCGCAGAGTGTATTATTTTTACCTGCACTTCATCTGTCGGTGTTCTTAAAATGGCGTCTTTTATGGCTTCTATTGAACCATGGACATCACCCTTTAAGATTATTGCAAGTTCTTTGACATTTTTGCCTTCCATTTCACTCTTTAAACTTGTTAAGGAAATATGCTTTTGGTGTGCAAGTTTTTCTTCCTTATGTGCAAGTTTGCGTTTTTCTGCTATATGTTTGGCTTCCTTTTCACTTTCGGTAACAAATAAAGTATCGCCTACTGCCGGCGGTTCTCCGTTGATACCTAAAATTTCCGCAGGAACAGCGGGGCCTGCGTTTGGCAGCCTTTTGCCGTGTTCGTCAATAAGCGCCCTTATTTTGCCGTAGTTTGTTCCGACGATAAACGGATCTCCCACATGCATAGTTCCTTTTTGTACTAAAACAGTAGCAACTACGCCGCGTTTGTTATCTCGTTTACTTTCCAAAATTACGCCTACGCCGCGTCTGTCAGGGTTGGCTTTTAGTTCCATCATTTCCGCCTGAAGGCTTATCATTTCCAAAAGTTTGTCAATGTTAATTCTCTTTTTTGCGGAAATTTCAACATAAATAGTATTGCCTTGCCATTCTTCCGGTATAAGGCCGCGGTTGGCAAGTTCCTGTTTAACTTTATCGGGATTAGCACCAGGTAAGTCAATTTTATTTACTGCTACAATTATAGGTGCACCAGCAGATTGTGCGTGGTTTATAGCCTCAATAGTTTGCGGCATTATACCGTCTGTTGCCGAAACTACCAACACTACAATATCCGTTGCTTGTGCTCCGCGCGCCCTCATAGCGGTAAAGGCTTCGTGTCCGGGGGTGTCTAAAAAGGATATATAACCCCGCGGTGTTTTTACTCTGTATGCCCCGATATGCTGTGTAATAGCACCGAATTCTCCCGCTACTACATTTGAATGGCGTATAGCATCCAATAGGCTGGTTTTACCGTGGTCAACATGGCCCATAATGGTAACGACAGGCGCACGCGGTTTTAAATGGGACGGATCTTCCTGTTCTTGGTCTTCCGCGGCGATTTTATCTTCTGCAAATTCGTGTACCATTTCTGCTTTGAAACCGCATTCCGCAACAACAAGTTCAATCATATCCTGCTCAAGTCTTTGGTTTATTGTTGCAAAAATACCCATCCCCATTAACTTTTTGATAAAGTCATTTATTTTAAAATCCATTTTCTCGGCAAGTTCTTTTACCGTAGGCTGGCCTAAAATTTTGATAACTTTTTCATTAGTTTTTTGCTGTGCCGGCGCAGTTTTTTGTTCTTCCCGTTTAGGGGTATCATTCTGCGGTTTGCTTTCCTGCCTTTGAGTTTGTGCGGGTTGTAGCGGAGCAGCCTTTTGCTGATTTTGCTGTGCTTGAGCGGGCTGCTGTTTTTCAGGCTGGGCAATTTGCTGCTTTACGGATTGAACAGGCTGCTGAACAGGTTTATCGGCAGGTTTAGGCGGTTCTTGAACAGTTTTTTGTTGCAGGGGCTGTTCTTTTTTTTCTTCCGTTTTTGCTGTGGTAATTTCTTTGGGCTGCTGCATTTTTACGGATGCAGGTTTTTCTTCCTGTTTTGTTGTTTTTATTGCCGTCTTTTTTGTTTTTGCCGGTTTAGTCTGCGGCGGTAAAGGTTTTTCTTCGTCGGTTTTACCGTCTTTTTTAGCCGCAACTTTTTTAGTTGCAGTTTTTTTAGCCGCCGCTTTTTTAGCGGGTGCTTTTTTAGCCGCAACTTTTTTAGCCGCAGATTTTTTTGCAGGGGCTTTATTTACATCCTGTTTCTCTGCTTTTTTAGCAGATGCTTTTTTGGCAGTTTTACTTTTATTTTGTTCTTCGTTAGTTTCCGTATTAGTTGTTTCCTTTGTCATCTTCTGCCGCCTCCTGCTGTGCCAGATATTTTTTGGCACCTTCTATAATCTTTTCGGCCGTTTTTTCACCTACGCCCTGCAATGTGGCAAGGTGTTCCGGAGTTAAAGCCGCTATCTTCTCAATGCTGTTAAAGCCTGATTTTACCAAGACTTCGGCAATCTTAGGGCCTATACCTTCAACATCGGCTAAAGTTTTCTGTAAAAGTTGGGCGGCTTCAAGGCCTTCCTGATTTTTTTGTGATTCGCTCTTTACTTCAATTTCCCAGCCGCATACTTTAGAGGCTAATTTTATATTTTGCCAATCTTTGCCGATAGCAATCGCAAGTTGGTCATCAGGTACGATTACCAATGCTTGTTTCTTTTCCGTATCGGTTAATTTTACGGAAAGAACTTTTGCAGGGGAAAGAGCATTTACAATATTGTTTACGGCGTCATTACTGTAATTTATAAGGTCAATCTTTTCGCCTGAAAGTTCATTGGTTACGGCTCTTATCCTTATACCGCGCATACCTACACAAGTACCTATCGGGTCAATTTTATTATCGTTGCTTTTTACTACTACTTTTGCCCTGAAGCCCGGATCTCTGACGATATTTTTCGTTTCAATTATTCCGTCTGAAAGTTCCGGTATTTCAACTTTCATAAGTTCTTTTAAAAAGTCAGGGGAAGTTCTGGATAAAATAATGTATGGCCCGCGCTGTCCTTTATCCATTTTGTATGCCGCAGATTTATATTTGCTTAAAACGGGGTCATCTTTTACATCAATAAAATCTGTCTGGTTTAATACTTTTGCGATAATTGCTTTAACTCTTCCGCCGTGGATATATCTTTCTTTACGGATTTGCTCGCAATAAGGTAAAATGGCTTCTGCTTTACCTAAATCAACAATAATATCCCTGTCGGAAAATCTTCTTACAAGGCCGGTAACAACTTCGCCTTCGCGGGGTTTAAATTCTTTGTAAAGGTTATCTCTTTCAATACCTCTTACTTTTTGTATTAAAACCTGTTTTGCAATTTGTGCGGCAATACGGGAAAAGTCATCAACATTAAGCGTGCGTACAATTTCAGTACCTATTTTAGCCTCGGGGTTAATTTCTTTGGCTTCTTCAAGTGTTATTTCCATTTCAGGATTTGTAACATCTTCCGTTACGGTTAAAGTTTGATATGCGGTAATAACACCTTCTTCAGTATCTATTTTGGCGGAAAGTACAGCTGTTTTGCCTAAGTGTTTCCTTAATGCGGAAATGAGGGCATCTTCAATAGTTTTTAAAATATCTTCCCTTTTAATATTTTTTTCTCTTTCCAAACTTTCCAACGCTAAAAGTAAATCTTTGCTCTGCATTTTTGATATTTCTCCTTAATTTTAAAATTCCGTTTCCGGATCTAAGTTTGCTTTTTTCAAAGCATCATATTTAAAAGTAAATTTATTCATACCGTCATCTAATATAAATTTTTCATCGTCGGCAGAATCTATAAGCCCTGTAAAACAGGCCCGTTTTTCTATCGGTTCTTTAAGGTAGATTTTTGCTCTTTCGCCTACAAATCTTTTAAAGTGGGCCGGTTTTTTTAACACCCTTTTAATACCCGGGGAAGATACTTCCAATATATAGGCGCCGTCTATAAGGTTTTCCATAGTTAAAACGGCATCTATTTTATTTGAAAGCAGTTCGCAGTCATCTAAAGTGATACCGCCCTGCTTATCGGCGAAAAACTGTAAAAGTTTTTTGCTTCCGTGCGTCTGAATAATTAAGTCAATTAATTCATAGCCTTGTGTTTCTAACGCTTTAGCGACGGTTTCTTCTATACAATTTTTATTTTTCATTTTGCTTTCCTCTAAAACAAAAGCGACTTGTTTTGACAAGTCGCTTGAGTCCGCATTTAAGATACATCTATTATAACATAAATATATGCTTAAAGCAAAGGTATTAACCTTTTGCTATAATTTAAGCAATACATTTTATTTCGGGGATAATATGAAACCTTTAATTTTTTTAGTTTCAAGCGCATATAATGAACAAGATAATATAAAACCGCTTTTTTACAGAGTTAAACACCAGTTTGAAAAGTGGGGTAATAAATATGATTTCCGCTATCTTATATTGGATAATTGCTCTACTGATAATACTTTAAAGGAACTTAAAGAACTCGCAAAGCAGGAAAAGCAGTTAAGCGTAATTTCTAATATAAGAAATTTCGGGCATATCCGTTCCCCTTACTACGGTATTTTGTGCAGTTTGGAAACTAAAGCCGCAGCAGTAATTTTGCTTGCTTCCGATTTGCAAGACCCGCCGGAAATGATTGGCAGTTTTATAGAACAATGGGAAAAAGGAGCAAAACTTGTTTTAGCACAAAAAACTTCCAGCAGAGAAAATAAAATTATGTATTTTTTAAGGGGAATGTATTACAAAACTCTTAAAAAATTTAATGATAGCGGTGCTAACCTGCTGGAACATTGCACCGGCTTTGGCTTATATGACAGAGAAATTGTTGAAAAACTTGCAGCCCTTGATGATCCGTATCCTTATCTGCGCGGTATTGTAGGGGAATTAGGCTATTGTGCGGCATTGATACCTTTTGAACAGCCGTTAAGGGAAAAGGGCCTTACTAAAAATAATTTCTATACGCTTTATGATAACGCTATGTTAGGTTTTACAAGCCATAGCCGTTTGCCGTTAAGAATAGCAGCCATAGCAGGTTTTATTTTATCAATTTTTTCGGCCTTAACGGCTTTTGTTTATTTAATTTTAAAACTTATTTTTTGGAATAAATTTCCAATGGGGCAAGCCCCTCTTTTGATAGCAGTATTTTTCTTCTTTTCGGTACAGTTGTTTTTTATGGGAATAGTCGGAGAATATTTAGGCGCGGTACTTACCAATTTGCGCAAAAGGCCTTTGGTAGTTGAAAAGGAAAGAATAAATTTTTAAATCATATTTTTAATGTTTTGTATTAGTCCATTTGGGGAAAGAAAATTCTTTGCCTGAAACTACATCCTTATCATAATACTTGGTAAAATACATATGTTTACCGTCAGTACCCTTCATAGGATCGTAAAATTTTAGGGAAAGATTCGTGTTTTGCATTTTATGTATGCTGTAAATAGGCAGCCATAAGCACATATTTTTATCATTATTGAAATTTTTTAATAAAGTTTCTCTTTGGATATTTTGTTTATGCAGTAATATGTATTGTTTTGAAAACGGAATAATGATAATAACGCTAAAACAAATAATTGCAACAACAAGTACCGGCATTAAACGGATATTATATGTGTTTTTTAAATATTTAACTAAAAATAAAATTGAAATTATTGTAAAAAGCGTGGCATTATAAAATATCCTGTCAGGCAGTATAGAAACCGGAAAAAACACAAAAGCCAACATAAAACTTACAAAACAACTTAAAACGGTAAATAGAAAAATTTCATCTTTTATTGCTGTTTTAAATTTATCTGCAAGACATAATAAACTTGATAAAATTACTATTGGCAAAGCATATAAAGATATTTGCATAAAATAATCCAGATGATTTGTAAAAGATTCTATTTTTATTAATAACGGCCTTTTATTCATTTCCTGCATTATTATATTTATATTCATCCTTTGGAAATATGCAGGGGAAGAAAACATCACAGCCATTCCTGCCAAAATACCGGTAAATAAAAACCAAAACCAGTGAGGAATTTTCTTTTTAAAGCCGATGGCGGCAAAGATATATAAAGCGCAAAGG
>CADAXZ010000060.1 GCA_902791965.1 Candidatus Proelusimicrobium bovinum
TAGGTTGGGCAATCAGTTCATCTTCAGGTGTAACTTATGATTATTCCGAATGTTACAGCAACGGCTCTACAAGGACTGAATATAGCGCCGAATCATCAAAGACTTGTGTCAGCGGATACACGAGCGGTGGTTCTGCGAAACAGAGAACTGCATATACAAGATATACAAGAAGTTATTCTAATGCTGCGGGTAACGGCACAAGAACTACTGAAGTTATAACAACTAACAGTTGGACGGAATACAACAACGGCAGTTGTTATAAGCTTGCATGTCCCAGCGGATATTCAAGCGGTGGTAATATAGGTACACAAACCTGTAATAGTGTTTGGAGCTCAAGCGATACTTGCTCCGGCCCGAGCATTAACTATGAGGCTTGTTACAGTAACGGTTCATCATCGAGTTCCTGCGGTAGCGCAAGCGGCAGTAAAGCTTGCCCGAGCGGATATACAACAGGCGGTTCTGTCGGCCAGAGCAGAGCATGCAGCACTTATTATACAAGAAGCTATTCTAATGCTGCGGGTACAGCCACAAGAACTACCACCACTATAACAACTAATAGTTGGACTGAATATAACAACGGCAGTTGCTACAATAGAGGAAATACAAATTGTCCGAGTGGATACACTAACGGTAATGCTGTATTTACCAACTATTGTACCAGTACTTGGAGTACCAGCAATACCTGTGCCAGCAGTTATACAAGATATAACTTAACTGGTTGTTCTTATACAACTCCAGTAAGCGGTTGGACTTCTTACAGTGGATATTATTACAATACTAATACATCTGATTCCTACTGTGTTAAAACGAGCAGAACAGATACTACAACGTGTAATGATAGTGCGGCAACTTCCAATTCATCATGTTCTTCTTCAAGTACGACAACAGGTACAACATACTATAACCATAGTAGTTGTTATAAGAACGCCACATCAAGCGGGCAAGCATGCTGCAGTGGTTATACAGCAGGTGGAAATGTAGCTATATATAATTATAGAATACACTTAAAGTGTACCAGCTCTACAAGCAACTATTGCAGTTCAACTGAGAATGTGGACGGAAGCTACAATTACAGCAATTGCTACAGGAATGCCGCTCAGCAATATGAATGTGGCAGCGCAACAGGTAGCAAAACTTGTGTGAGCGGATATACATCAGGTGGTGCTTTAGCACAACAGAGAACATGTACATATTATCATGTGAAAGAGTTTTCTAATTCTACATGTACTGGTGTGACAGCTGGACAACGAGTAAATGATTACAGCGTAACAGAATATAACAACAGCGGTTGTTACAGTACAGGAAGTGCAGGCTGTCCGAGCGGATTCACTAACGGCAGCAGTACATCTACGACATATTGCAGCAGTTCTTGGAGTCAAAGCAATAGTTGTTCCAGCCCGTACACGCGCTATAACTTAACCGGTTGCTATAAGACATCTCCAATAAGTGGTTGGGCTCAATACAGTGGATATTATTACAATACTAATACATCTGATTCCTACTGTGTTAAAACGAGCAGATCAGATACTGTAAGGTGTACTGATACATCGGCGACTTCCACATCATCTTGCTCTACAAGTACTACAACAGGTACAACATACTATGACCATAGTAAGTGTTATAAGGATGTATCTGAATCAGCTTCTTGCCCGAGCGGATATAGCGGTAGTTCAACAAAGAATTACAGGAAACATCTTACTTGTACAAGCTCAACAAGTAACTCCTGTAGTTCAACAACTGATGTCGCTTCAAGGGCGTGTACATCCTCTACCTATACATACAACTTGACAGGTTGTTATAAGAGCGGTACAGATAACAACAGTTGGGCTACTTATTCAGGGTATTATTATGATGTCGATCCAAATGATCCAGAATGTGTGCAGATGCATAGGCAGTATACAAAGAGGCCGACAGAAACTTGTGCTACATCTATTGCGACTTCGTCACAAAATACTACATACGGTACAACAACCTATGACCATAGTTATTGTTATAAGGATGTTGTAGAATCTGGATTAGGATGTTTTGAAACATATCAAGACGGTGGAAATGTAGCTTCTTGGACTTATAGGTTGCACTTAAAGTGTAGTAATTCTAACAGTAACTCTTGTAGCTCACAAGAGGCTGTAGACCTAACAACCGATTACAGTCAATGTTATGGTAACAGAACTGAATACGGGAACTGTTCAAATTACAGTAGCAGTTATTGCGGTAATGGCTCAAATCCTAACTTAGCTACCAGGACAAATAAGCAATATTATTCTGGTTATATATCTTACGGTTCTTGGCAGCGGGGTAGTTGTACATCCTGTGCTTGTACGGTAAATACTACACAGAGAAGTTCAGAAGGTTGTACTATACCTCAATATAAGATTAGAAGGTACTGCCGTAAAGGCGCTTGGGGTAATTGGAGCTCTTGCGGTACAAGCCCGAGTGCACCTTCTTGCTAAGCTAAACTTATAAACTTTAACGGGCGGGATTAAACCCCGCCCGTTTTATTTTTTATATTGTCATTACCTATTTTCTATCTGTCATTGCCAAAAGCCTTTATCTGGTAATATTTTATGTCATTTCCGAATATTGTAATTGGCAATCTCCGTCTTTGTCTGTCGTTGCTGTTCTATTCGTTATTACCGAAAGTCTTTATCGGGCAATATTATATTGTCATTGCCGAAAGTCGTAGTCGGTAATCTCCACCCTATTAAAATATGCAGATATTCCCGCATCCAGTTTGCGGGTATGACAGGCAGAATCAAAAAGTAAATATTTCCTTTTTTGGAGATATCGCCGACGCTGTTAAAATTTGGAGTTTTTTTGTTAAATTTTGCGGGTTTTGTCCGAACAAAAAATTATTAGCGTTCCTATTAGTTTTTGCTAATTTTTTGTGAGTTGCCCGCAAATAACAAAAAATCAAATTTTAGTCGGCACTTGAGCCATAGCCTTTTGCTTACTTTTCTGTGAGTGAGAAAAGTAAGGCGCGCTCAAGGCGCGAAATTATTTGCCTTTTAAATATCCTTTAATTGCAAAAAAGGGGGAAAAGTATTGCTAAATCAATGTGGTTTATTTTCTTATATCTTTTAAAACTGTGTCTGTGTAATAGTGATGTAAAATCTGCTGATAGTTTTGCCCTGCTTCCGCGCGTCCGCCGCTGCCTGTTTGGCAAAGGCCTACGCCGTGCCCCCAGCCGCCGCCGTAAAATATAAAGGATTTTACTTTGCCGTGTTCATAATTAGGCTGCACAATAAAGTAAGTGCTGCGCAGTAAACCCAAAGCAAGGTATTTTTTTATTTCGTGTTCTTTCGTTAGGGTAAGGCTTCCGTCTGTGCCGATAATCTTAACACCGTTTACATATCCCGAACGCCCTCTGTTTAAAGGTACAATGGCTTTAATAGAGCCGATTCTCTTTTTATCGTTTATAACTTTTCTTAAACGGGATTCGTCAATATATCTTGTCCAGCGGAAAGCAGAGGGGCTTACATTATTAAAATATCTGCTGTATGCCTGTTGTGTTTGTTGCAGAAGTTCTTTAAAATTGTAAGGCTGTAAATCTTCCTCGTGCAGATTTTTATAGTCGGAAACGGGCTGTAAATAAGGGTGGGGGAACCAGCCGGCTTCCTTACTGCTTTGTGTATAGCCGCCGCAATTTGAAGAAAATACCGCTTCTATCGGTTTGCCGCCGTAAGTGATAATTTGCCCCATAGTTGCTTCAACGGCCGCGTTTGTGCGTTCCCTTTCACTTTTTACACCGCCGTAGACTTGGCAGTTTTGCGTATCGCAGACATCATATCCCCATTTTTTATGTTTGCCCATAGCCTTTAATGCGTATGTCCTTGCTATTACCGCCTGCACTTTCAGGGCTTCTATGGGAAACACGCTCGGCATTTCCGAAGCAATAACCCCAAAAACATATTCTTCTATATTTACATGGTTTATTATTATAAAACCGCCTATTTCCCTGTTGTAAGTAAATTCTATAAAGCCGCGGTATTCTCTGTCCTCTTTGCCCTGCCAAGTCGTACCGTGCCCTACAAGCATTTGCTTTATGATTGTTGTATGCCCTGCTTCGTCGGTAGATTTTTGTTTAATATATAAGGTGTCCCCTTGAAAAGCAGTTTTTTTGCCGTTAGGGTCAAGTAAATAAGGTTTGCCGCTTATAATTTCCACAGACCAAAATTTATTTGGTGTACCTGTCTTTACAAGTTTGCCGCTTTTGCTTTCGGCTTTAAATTCGTGCGAAGTTGAAAATTGTACCTTTTTAACAGGCACTGGCGTACCGCTTATTTTTGCGCCAAGGCCTACTCTTACAGGCGGTAAATCGCCAAAAAATGATATTGGCTTTTTTACTATTGTATGTGCTTTGGGGCGTTCGGGTATACTTAAAATATTAACAGGCTCTTTAGGCGCGTATTGTTTTAACTGTTCCAAAGATTTGTTGACTTTATCGTCGGTATCATCAGCGGCTTTGACGCTTGAATAGTTGGTGTAAGCCTCTTTATAGCGTTTTAATTTTACCATCATATCGCCGTAGCGTTCTTTTGCCTCAATAAATTGGGAATCGTAATCGGTAACTTTTTTATAATGTTCCGCGGCTTTACGGTATTGCTGTTTTTTGGCATAAACTTCCCCAAGCATAAAATGCGTTAAAGCATTGTGCTGGTCGCCTGCGGCGGCTTGCTTTAAATTCGTTTCGGCTAAATCATACTGCCCCATACCCATTTGCGCGCGGGCTATACTGATATAGTAAAAAACAGTTTTGTTGTTGCGTTCGTTAAGACGGGCAAAAACATTTTCCGCATTAAGATAATATCCCGCGGCCAAATAGGCTTCTCCGGCAAATTCCAAAACTTCATTATCAAGGGGGAATTTTTTAAGTGCCATACTTACGGTATCTACGGCAAGGCGGGTTTCCCCAAGTTCCAGCGCAATATAAACGGCATTTAAAAAAGCGTCCCTCTCTCCGGTTTGTTTGGAAATTTCTATATATTTATTTAAGGCATCGTGCTGTTTTCTGTTGAAATACAGGTCTGCGGCTTCTTTCAGGTTGGCATTCGCCCAAGAAAGCGCAGTAAACAAAAGTAAAAGTAAAAATGTAATAAATCTCCGCATTTATTATAATAATTATGAAATCTTTATTTTAAACAAAAATTAACTTATTGCCTTTTTTATATCAGCAAAGACAATATAAATATAAAACTTTATATTATAATTATACTATTATGAAAGAAATTCCTAAATGGCTAAAAGAAATTGTCGCCAAAAATAAAGCGGCCTATTATACTGATGCAGCAAAGAAAACACAAAACGAACTTAATTTAAAACTTTTACCTACCGTCTGTCAGGAAGCCCGCTGCCCTAACCGCGGGGAATGTTTCTGCCACGGCGAAGCAACTATAATGATTTTGGGCAGCCTTTGCACGCGTGCCTGTAAATATTGTGCGGTAAGTAAAGCCAAGCCTTGCGCGCCTGAGCAAGATGAGCCACGCCGTGCGGCGCAACTTGTAAAACTGCAAAGGATAAAATATCTTGTGCTTACTATGCCCACGCGTGATGATTTGCCCGACGGCGGCGCACAGCATATTTACCGTGTGGTAAAGGAAGTTAAAGCGCAAAATCCTCTTTGCCTTGTTGAGCCGCTCATTTCCGATTTGGGCGGTAAGTTTGAATATCTGCCTGAAATAATTGCAAGCGGGTGCGAAGTGCTTGCTCATAATATTGAAACTGTACCTTCTTTATTTAAAGCGGTTAGGCCCGGTGCTTGCTACGGGCGTTCTTTGGATTTACTGAAAAAAGCCAAAGAGATTAAATCTTCTTTAATTACAAAAAGCGGCCTTATGGTTGGCTTGGGGGAAAGCGACAGCGAATTAAGAGAAGTTTTTAAAGATTTAAGAAATTGCGGTGTTGACCTTTTAACTTTAGGGCAGTATCTTGCACCAAGCGCACAGCATTATCCTGTTGCTTCTTACCCTGAACCTGCTTGGTATCAAGATATGGCGGATTACTGTAAATCAATAGGTTTCAAAGGGGTAATGGCAGGGCCTTTAGTACGCAGTTCTTACCGTGCGGCTTTGCTTTATTCGCAGGCTGTAGGCAAAACTGTTTATCACAATTACTTTTAAAATATATTAATTTAAACAAGCCGCCACCTTGTAATAAAGGTATAATATAAAAAAGGGGTATTTATGAAACTTAGTGATTTGTCTTTCGTTATAGGCGATTCGCCTACATTAAAATTAAACGCAAAAACAGCCGCTTTAAAAAAGGAAGGTTTGCCCGTCGTGCATTTAGGCGGCGGCGAGCCGGAAATCCCTGCGCCGTTAAGTGCTGTTGAAGCGATAATACAAAAAGCAAACAGCCGCAAAATAAAATATTCTCCGTCAAGCGGTACTGCGGAACTTAAAGCGGCCGTTGTTGAATATACAAAAAAACATTACGGTATTTCGCTTGAAAATAAAAATGTAATAATTTCTTCAGGCGCGAAGCAGGCAATTTATAATTTTTTGTTAAGTGCCGTTAATAAAGGCGACGAAGTTATATTTCCTGTTCCTTATTGGGTTAGTTATCCTGATATGATAAAATTAGTCGGAGGTGTTCCTGTCGCCGTCAAACCCAAAGAAGGCATACAAATAACTTTTGAAGAACTTAAAGCGGCAGTTTCGCCAAAGACTAAAGCAATAATGCTTAACAGCCCGAGTAATCCGGCAGGAGTTTTATTCGGGGAAGATTTTATTAAAAAGACAGTAGAACTCTGCGAACAAAAAAATATTTGGCTTATGACAGATGATATTTATCATCAGTTAGTTTTTGACGGCGAAAAAACGCCAAGCCCTTTTAAATTTGCCAAAAAACCGGATAATATAGTTGCGATAAACGGCGTTTCCAAATTGTACGGGCTTACGGGTTTAAGGATAGGCTGGGCAATATCAACTAATAAGGAAATCATATCTGCTATGGGCAGATTCCAAGCGCAGACTACCTCTTGCAACAGTTCAATTTCAGAGGCGGGGGCCTTAGCCGCATTGACGGGGCCTCAAAAAGTTGTAGACGAACTGAGAAAAATTTTAGAAAATAATAGAAACACGCTTTTAGCCGAACTCTCAAAAATAGAAGGCTTAAAAGTTTTTGCCCCGAAAGGGACATTTTATTGTTTTGCGGATTTCAGCCGCTATAATAAAGATTCTTTGGCTTTATCGGCTTTTCTGCTTGATAAAGTTTTGGTGGCGACAGTACCTGGCATATCGTTCGGGCTGGACGGATATTTAAGGATAAGTTATTGTGCCGCCAAGGAAAATATTATAGAAGGCTTAAGAAGAATCAGGTGGGCTTTGGATAAGGCCGCACCTGCCGAGATTAAAATCGGCGATAAAATTGTTAGAAAGGATTGGTAAAAATGAAAAAGATTAACCCTACCGCTTATCAAAGCAAATACGGCCTTGATAATTTAGGCATTAAAACAAATAAAACAGTTTATTGGAATCTTACATCCGAGGAACTGTATGAAGAAGCAATCAAAAGGGGAGAAGGTAATATTACTTATGGCGGCGCTTTAACCGTTGCAACGGGCAAACTTACCGGCCGCGCCCCTAACGACAGATTTTTTGTTGAAACTGATGATGTAAAAAACATCCTTTGGTGGCATAAAGGCAATAAAGGCATAAGCGAAGAACACTTTAACAGCCTTTTTAACAAAGCCTTAAAATATATGGAAAATATTGATTTGTTCGTGCGTGATGCCTATGTAGGCTCTGCCGAAGCCTCAAGAATGCCTATCCGCGTAATCAGCGAATACGCATGGCACAATATTTTTGCAAGGAATATGTTCATCCAACCTAAAGAAGAAGAAAGAACTTCTATCGTTCCGCAGTTCACGGTTATTTTCCTTCCCGGTTTGAAAGCAGATCCCGCTACCGACGGAACAGCATCGGAAACCGCAATTTTAATAAACTTTAAAAAGAGAGTTGTAATTATTGCTGGCTCTGCTTACGGCGGCGAATCTAAAAAAGCAATTTTTACCGTTATGAATTATATGCTGCCGCTTAAAGGCATTTTGACTATGCATTGCTCGGCCAATGTCGGCGCAGACGGGCACAGTGCTTTGTTCTTCGGTCTTTCCGGTACAGGTAAAACTACCCTTTCCGCTGACCCAAAACGCGGCCTTATCGGTGATGACGAGCACGGCTGGGATAATGACGGCGTATTTAATTTTGAAGGCGGCTGTTATGCAAAAGTTATCAAACT
>CADAXZ010000061.1 GCA_902791965.1 Candidatus Proelusimicrobium bovinum
TTTTTTTAAGGATATTATTTTTACCGCCGGATGCTATTTCCTGCGCGGTAAAATTACCTTTTAGTTCTCTTTTTTCACACCATTTTTCATCGTCATCATCTTCCGTAAAACCGATAAAATTTTCATATCCGAAAGCCTGCTCTTCAACCTTTACGCCTTCGGCATTAAGTAAAGAGACAGGATACAAAGACGGCAAATAATTTTCCATTACGCTAAATCCGCCCTTAAAGGAAACTTTGGGGCAATAACCTTTATTATCCCAAGTAAAAGTTTCATCCTTACCTAATTTATGTCCGAAAATGTCTGTCAAATCTTTACTTAAAACTACTTTATAACTCTGCCCCGCTTTAAATTCCAATCCGCAAAGTTCAACATTAAATACATTTTTGTAAGACCATCCGCTGTTATCAGGGTCGCACGGTGTATATTTTAAGGCTGGCTCAAAAGTAATATTTTTGGCAATTTCCCCTGCGCTGACAGGATTTGTAAATTCCAAAACAGGTGTATGGGGTAAACATTCCGCTTGCGGCTTTGAGGCAAGTTTTAAAGCACCGTAGGTATGAAATTTGATTTTTTCGTCCTTTTCCATACCTAAATTGCCTTGTTTAGGCATAAGACCGCTTTTTAATGTCAGGGAATATGTTTTACCTTCCGCTAAACTTGCGGAAGGTTCAAAAACATACATATTTTCTTTTTCGGCACCGTAATATCTGAAATTTTCAAAAACTTCGTCATCTGCTTTTCTTACCGTAAAAGGAATAGAAGTCGTCCCTTGGGAAAGTACCGCGCCTGATTTTAAGTTTTGCAAAGGTATTTCCATATTAAAAAGAACTGCTATATAAGGCGTTGGAGAAAGCCATCTTTCGCCGTCATACGGCTTACTTGATACAATTTTAGGGCGTGCGGTTTCAAAAGACCATTTGTAATCCGTATCTAAAGATGAGCCGTCAATACCGCTTTTAAAACTTGCGGGAATTGTTACGGTGTATTTTGTTGCATAGGCAAAAGGTTGTAAAGGAGTAAAAGTTAATGTCTGCGTGCCTGCCCAACGGCAAGTGCCTTCAATTTCAGGCGATATTTTTATAGGACAATTTGAATTTTCCTGCTGGGCCTGCCCGCTTAAAGCCGCAACGGGCTTGTTGAAAGTTACCGATATTGTGTTATCGGACAAATAAGCATTAAGTTTGCCTACCGGCTTTTTGGATAAGATGTTAAGCCCCCCTGCAAAAATGCTTTGGGCCGTCAGTAAAAAAGAAAAAACTAAAATGATAGACCTGCTTTGCATCATAAAACCTCCTTTAATTTTGCCATACCTTATTATATAAGTTTTTATATTCTTATAGATAAATTTGTTTTGCTGTTTAGGCACAAATAACAAAAACAACGCTAAATTATAGTTTTAGCCGCTGTTAAAGTAAAAAATTTAGGCCTTTATGCTTTCTTAAAACGTAAAAAGTATATATAATGATTGTATATTAAATATTTAGGAGGATTTATGTTGCTTGCCCCTGTAAAAACTCTTTTTAATGTCAATTTTTATTTGGAAAGTTTTAAAAAATCTGCATGGAAAGCGGTTTTATTCCTGATATATATCTTTATATTAGGCGCAGTTATAATTTCTTCAATAACATTTTTTACCCTGACGCCTAAATTAAACCAAGCCGTTGATACCCTGCTTGACGAAATGCCGGAAATGTCAATAAATGAAGGTATTATTGAAGTAAACAATAACCAGCCGCTTAAAATATCTCCGGAAAACTTCGGCGGTTTTAATATACTTTTTGATACAGGCAGAACACAACCCGTTTATCCTACGGAAATGATTAATGATAAAACCGTTATCTTAATAGATTCCAATAAAGTATACTTTGCGGCAGGCGACCGCTTTGAACAGGTTACAATTCCTCAGGAAATTACTACCGAAATTACCAGAGAAACTTTAAATTCTTCCAAAGAACCAATAGCCCGTATGGCATTGGCGGCAGTTCTTGCTTTGCTTTTGATTGCACAAATTGCGCGCTTGCCGTTTTTGGTGGCAATCGCTTGGATAATAGTTGCTATCGTAGGCAGAACTATGCGCGTAAATGCCAAAACAAGTGATTATTTTAAACTTGCCTGCTATGTGCAAGGGCCTGCAATGCTGATTATGATAACAGGGCTTTTTATTGCTTTACCCGGATTCCTTTTCGGCTTGGCTTACTTGGCTGCATTTATAATTTATGCACAAGTTGTATTTAATGCTATGAAATACTATAAAGCCAATCCTTTGCCTCAACAGGAAGAACAGTTTCAAGAACAAGAAAACCAAGAAGATGATACTGAGAATAATTAGAAAGTTCAGTTCAGCCCACCGTCTGCCCGATTACGACGGGGATTGCTCCCGTCTGCACGGGCATACATGGAAGGCCGTTTTTGAAATTGAAGGCCCTATACAACAAAACGGTATGGTATATGATTTTAAACTTTTAAAGCCTCTTTTAGATAAAGCCTTGCCCGACCATAAATTTTTAAACGATATATACCCTAACCCCACGGCGGAAAACCTTTGTACGGCAATTTTTGAAAATGTTTCCAAACTGCTTGCGGAAAAAGACCTTAAACTTAAAACGCTTGAAATTTGGGAAAACGAGGACTGCGCAAGTGTCATCAGGCAGCCTTAACATTAATGAGATTTTTTATTCCCTGCAAGGTGAGGGCCTTTACAGCGGGCGCGCGGCTGTATTTGTGCGGCTTGCCGGCTGCTGTATGGGATGCACTTGGTGCGACACAAAATACGCCGTAAAAACAAATTTTGTTTTAACGCCGCAGCAGATTTTAGATGAAGTAAAAAAATATAACTGCCCGCTTGTAATTATAACCGGCGGCGAACCTTGCGAGCAGGATTTATCTGCCCTTTTATCCCTGCTTAGCAAAAACGGCTTTGAAATACATTTGGAAACTAACGGCTCTGTTGATATTGATACAAGTTTAATAAAATGCCTTACGGTTTCCCCCAAAAAAAATCCTAATGAAAATATGCTCAAAAAAGCAGATGTAATCAAATGCGTTATTGACGGGGAAACACACAGCGCCGAGATTGCTCTTTCTTACTTAAAGTATCTTAAAAAGGGCGCAGAATTTTTTATCCAGCCGGAAGGCAACAAACAGGAGAATATAGAAAAATGCCTAAACTTAATAAAACAAAACCCGCAAATAAGGTTAAGCGTGCAACTGCACAAACTGCTAAACATAAAATAACGGAAGAAAAGATTTTACAAAATATCAGGGAAATCCTATCCTATATCGGCGATGACCCCGCCCGCGAAGGCCTTTTGGAAACGCCGAAACGCATTGTACGCAGTTGGCAGAAACTCTACGGCGGATACAAGATGAAGCCTCAGGATGTGCTTAAAACTTTTACGGAAGGCTCCTGCGAGGAAATGGTCGTATTAAAAGATATAGAATTTTATTCCACCTGCGAACACCATTTGCAGCCGTTTTTCGGCACGATAAGCATAGGTTATCTGCCAAAAGGGCGTGTGTTGGGCATATCAAAACTTGCGCGCCTTGTGGAAGTTTTCGCCAGAAGATTGCAGATACAGGAAAAACTTGTAGCCCAGATTGCAGACAGCCTTATGGAAACTTTAAAGCCGCACGGCGTAATGGTAGTCTGCAAAGCAAAACATATGTGCATAAGTTCGCGCGGGATAGAAAAACACAATGCCGTTATGGTAACAAGCGCGATACGCGGGGCATTTAAAAAAATGGAAGTCCGCAGCGAATTTTTAGAAATGATTAAATAAAAACGCTTGAACCGAACTTTATGAAACCGCTGATAATGGGAATACTTAATACTACGCCGGATTCTTTTTTTGACGGCGGGAAATATACCGCTTTACCACAAGCCCTAAAAAGGGCAGAGCAAATACTTAAAGAAGGCGGCGATATTATTGATATAGGCGGGCAGTCTACCCGACCGGGTGCAAAAGATTTGGACCAGCAAACCGAAATAAACCGTACCGCCCCTGTAATAAAAGAGATAAAAAAACAGTTCCCGCAGGCGGTAATTTCCATAGATACCTTCCACTATAAAACAGCACTTGCCGCTTTAGAGCAAGGCGCGCAAATTATAAATGATGTCAGCGGTTTAAAGGACGAAAGCCTTGCAGAATTGGCGGCAAAATTTAATGCCAAACTTGTAATAATGCACGCAAAAGGCACGCCCGAAACTATGCAAAACCTTTGCGACTATAAAGATATTTTTAAAGAGATTTACTCTTTTTTTGAAGGTAAAATAAATATTGCTTTATCCTACGGGGTAAAGCGGGAAAATATTATTTTGGATATAGGTTTGGGTTTTGCAAAAACAAGGCAGCAAAATTGGCAACTGCTGGAGAACTGCTCTTATTTTAAACCTTTGGGTTTACCGCTTTTGATAGGCGCTTCCCGCAAATCTTTTACGGATAAAAGTTTGGAAAATTCTTTAAAATGCGCGCAAATTGCCGCAAAACAGGGCGCGGCTTATTTAAGGGTACACGATGTAAAACAAACCGTTTGCGCTTTGGGGGATATATATGACAAATAAAAGTTTTTCCGTGGAGGTAAGTTCCGGCTTTACGGCTTTTCACTCCCACGATAAAAGTTTAAACGAGCCTGCCCACAACCACAATTTTAAATATACTATCACGCTTAAAGGCCCTTTAAATGATGAAGGATATTTGGTTGATTTCCGCGAAATTGAAGAACTTTTAAAGCAAATAAGCAAAGGACTTGAAAGCAAAAACTTAAATACAATTATCCCTGTTCCTACAACGGAAAACCTTGCCTATTACATTTTTTGTAAAGTTAAAAAAGTTTTCCCGCAGGCCTGCAAAATACAACTTAAAGAAAAGGAAAACTACCAAGCCGTTTATGAAGAAAACTAATACCGTTTTTATTGCCTTCGGCTCTAATAAAGGCAGAGAAATACAAAACATACAAACCGCTTTAAAACAGGCGCAAAAGTTTTGCGAAATCAAACAAATTTCCCCCTTTTTTATAACTAAACCGGAAGGATATTTAAACCAAAAAGATTTTACAAACGGGGTATTTAAGGCAGAAACATCTTTAACCCCGCAAGAACTTTTACAGGCTTTAAAACAAGTTGAAAAGCAACTTGGCCGCAAAGAAACTTTCCGTAATGCACCAAGGGAAATTGACCTTGATATAATTTTTTATAATGATATTATATTGCAAGAGCCTGACTTGATTATTCCCCACAAATCATTTAGCCAAAGGGAATTTGTACTTGCGCCTTTAGCGCAAATCGCCCCTGATTTTAAAGAACCTCTTACAGGTAAAACAATAAAGCAACTTTTAGAGCAATTAAGACAAAACAAACAGCAAAGCACAGTAGTAAAACTTAATAAAAATTACCAATTTTAACTTTAATAAGAAATGCCGGATAATTACAGGACATCAAAAACAATAAGCAGACAGTTTGATTAATTAAAAAAAATATCCCCATCCAAACCGGTGGGGTTTACAATATACAAAAAAAGCCCCGCCGTTAAGCGGGGCTTTTAATATACTGCTTAAATTATTTTATTTGCCAGACCAAATATAATAACCTGCAACAAATTCAGCAAATGCTGCCGCATCTTTTTGGCTTAAACCTTTGTAGGTCATTTGAAGATCTTCTGCATTTCTGTATTTTAAGGCATCACCGCTTGCAAACCAAACGATGCCTAAATTATCGCGTAATTCTTCAATGCTCTGGGCTCTGCCCCAACCGCAGGCGATAGGCATTCTGAATACAGAAGTCTTTACCAATGCGGCAGAAGCGGGAACTGCTTTAACCATATCATTATATGATTCAATAACCGGAACAAATCCAGCAATTATTTCTTTACCGCTATATTGTTTGAGAGAAGCCATTTTGGCTGAAAATTCATTAAAATTCTTTAAGAAATTTTCTGCTAAGGGCATATTTTCAAGCAGTTGTTTATTGGCAATTTGATCCATAGGTATTAAATTAGTTTTGACATTATATTCTAATAAAGCAACTTGTTCGTCTTTCTGATTTTCAGGTAAATATGTGTTAAAAATTTCCGTAATACCTATTGTGCGGTAAGTGTTCCAACCGGCATTGGCAGGGGCTGCAATTTTAGCAGCCAAAGCACGGGATTGTGCTTCATTATTTGATGTGAATTGTTTATTATATACAGATAATTTCTGCAATAAAGGAAGTAATGTTTCATAAGAAGGATTCTTTATCTGTGCCAAATTTTTATAATACACAGAAAGAGGATCACTCTCTACCATTTTATCATTTAAAACTTTATCTATACCAACTACATCATATTGTTCCTGAAATGAGGCAAAAGCATTATCTATATTGCCATCTAAATTTGTAGCGG
This sequence comes from Candidatus Proelusimicrobium bovinum, assembly GCA_902791965.1. Lineage (GTDB taxonomy): Bacteria > Elusimicrobiota > Elusimicrobia > Elusimicrobiales > Elusimicrobiaceae > Proelusimicrobium > Proelusimicrobium bovinum. The sequence goes on from CADAXZ010000061.1 coordinate 6,378, forward strand.
AAGCCGCATAAACAGATATACTGCTTACGGCTAATAAAACAAACATACTTACTGATTTTCTTAACATAGTTTATTATTCTCCTTTTTAAACGATTTATATCTTCATAATCTATTATAAAAATATTACTTTACTGCCAACAAGGGTCTAAAGTCCTATTTTATTATGTCATTTAGACCTATATTTATTCCATTATCCGCATTTATAAAGTAAAATACAGTATATAGTTTGTATTAAATTTAAGAGGTGTTATGTCATTATCCAAAAAAACAGCCCTTTGGGTTAAACAAGAACTAATAACAGAAGAACAAAGACAAAATATTTTATCCTTTGAAAACAAGAAAGGAAATCACACCTTTTGGAATACGGCTTTTATTATAGCAGGTTGTCTGATAGGTTTTGGGATATGCCTGCTTATAGCCGCAAACTGGGATGAACTTTCTTCAGCCGTAAAACTTACAGGGGATTTCATTTTGCTTGGTGCTTTTATCACGGCAACTTATATAAGCATACAAAAACAGAAAAACGGGCTTAAAGAACTGTTTGCAATTTTGTCATTTTTGCTTATCGGCGGCACGATAGGGTTAACTTCCCAAATTTTTAATCTTTCCGGCGGTTGGAATAACTTTGTTATTACTTGGGCTGTACTCGGTCTGCCTTTTATTTTGTTAAGCCGTTCTTCATTTTTAAATATGTTCTGGCTTTGTATTTTATTAAGCCTTAATGAAGGTAAACTTATACGAGAACTGCTTACTTATATTAGCGATAAATTCAACTATATCACTTTCCTTTGTGTTTTGGGGCTGTATCTTCTGCATATTGCTTTTGCCAAACTTGACGAAATACAAGGCAAATATATTGTTCTTCCTAAATCGGCGTCAAAATTATTTTTATGGATTACCTATTTTTCGGTATTCTGCATAGGTTCAACTTGGGGGCTTTACCACGGCTGGATAGTAGAATCAAAAACGCTCTACGCTTTAGGGGCTTATATAATAGTGTTCGGCTTTTTCGGTTTCCGTATGTATTGGGCCGTAAAAGAACAAAATATCAAATCGTTTAAGCGTAATGCTATTTTGTCAGAAATATATATATTCCTTATTTTTGCTTTCAAAATGAATGATTTATGGCTTTCCGGCATAGGCTTTATATGCGGAGGGCTTTTGATATTATTTTTTATTTGGGTACTGCGCCGCACGACAAAATATATTAAGACAATGGAGGTTTTCAAATGAATAAACGCCTTTTAGCAGCGGTTTTGGCTTTACCTTGGTTTATCCTTTTAGGGTGGGTATTATTTCTGGCAACAGTAAACCATAACGCAAAAAAGATAATTTTGCCCATTACGGGTTATGACCCTAAAGATTTATTTGCCGGAAGATATATTGCTTACCAAATAGATTGGGATAAAGCAGATTGTTCGCAGTTTCAAGACGGTATTTGCCCTAAAGAAAGTTTCTGCAAAAAAGCGCGCTGGGGCAGCGAATGCCGCTTTTATGTACCGGAAGCAAGTGCCAACCGGCTTGATAATATATTCCGCAGAAGAAATAGTGATAATTTGAAATTTGAGGTAGTTTATATCTATCGTAAAGGTATGCCGCCCATAGCAAAGGATATGCTGATAAACGGCGAACCTTGGCGGGAACATTTAAAACCGCGCTTAGGTGTAAGCAGGCCGCACGACAGTAATTAAAATAAATAACTGGACAATATTAAGATATATTAAAAGCCCGCTGCAAAGCGGGCTTTTGTTATTTAAACTAAAATAATTTATCTTAATTTTGCTCCGCAATCTGCGCAAAAAGTATCACCCTCTCTTG
>CADAXZ010000062.1 GCA_902791965.1 Candidatus Proelusimicrobium bovinum
TTCAAAAAACGGCAGGCATCACCTTACCGAAACACTACCTGCCACTATAAAAGCCTGCCAAAATACAAAGATAAAAACAGAAATTATTGTTATTGATGATAATTCCCAAGATAACACTTTGGATTTACAAAAAATATTTCCGCAGGTTTTATTCTTAAAAAATATATCTGCGGGGGCTTGTTCCGCAAGGAATTTAGGTGCTTCAAAAGCCAAAGGAAATATTCTGCTTTTTATAGACAATGATGTCTTTTTAAACAGGGATTTTCTTGATGATGCAGTTAAATATTTTAATAAAAATTTTTTTGCCGCGGCCTGCTGCGGTTATTGGGCGTTTGACGGCAGACAGTTAGACGGTATAAAAACCATAGAATTTAAAAGAGGTTTCCCGAGATTTACCGGCAATATTTTAAATAACCGTTTACAGGATAATAAAAACTATTTAAGTTTCGGTGTCCAAGGTGCTTACTTTTTCTGCTCTAAAGAAAAATTTGATACTTTAGGCGGCTTTGATACTCTTTTTGAGCCTTACCTGCTGGAAGAAACAGACCTTGTTTACCGCGGCCTTAAACGCGGCTGGCACATAGATTATATAAACCAAACAAAACCTTTGCATAAATGCGGCGGTACGATACAAAGCAAAATAAGCCCCAAAACAAAATTTTTAAGTAAAAGAAACCGCTATATCTTCGTTTGGAAAAATATTCACAGTAAATCTTTACTAATAAAACATATTTTTTGGCTTATTCTGCGTTTGCCTTATGACTTTAAAGCCGTCATAGGCGCATTAAAGGACATTAAAAAAATATTAAAAGCAAGAAAAGCGGAAAAATCCGCCGCAGTAATACAAGATACTGATTTAATCAGCCAATGTAAAGCACAGGAGCAATTTTATGTATAGCAATAAGTGCGATTATATTTGGCAACAAACATACAGGTTATTAGTAAAGTATAAAGAACCTTCCTTTTTAGTTTATCTGAAAATCGTATTTTATACGGTTAAGGCCTTATTTGTAGGATTATTGCCAAAAATACCTCCGAAAGATAATAATATCTATATTGGTTTTATTATTGAGGGCGGCCTTGGTGATTTTTTAATTAACATAAATTATATATATTGTTTCCTTGAAAAGATTTATAAAGAAAATATTATTGTTGATATTATTACAAACAGTAAGATTTTTGCCGAAAGTCTTATCCCCGAATTATATGGGTTAAGGAATGTAATTGTAAATAAGGGTTTAAAAACAAACAATTATTATGATGTTAAAATCCGTTTATTCCGCCGCCCGTATATTATTTTTATAAATAAAAGCAGGATACAAAAATTTGCACCGCATATAATCCCTTTTGTAAATGCCTATGAACATAAGAAGGAACAATTCTTTTTATTATTCCAAAATTCTCCGTATTTTGAAGGTGTAGCGGATATTATTGATATGGCGGATAATAAAAACCGTTTACTGCAAGCAGATATAAATAATTTACTTAATATGACACAAGAGTTTAAAGTAAAATTCCCAATAAAAAATGCAGAAGAAACCCTTACTAAATTTAATCTTAACAATAAAACTTATATTACTGTTTCAAGGGAAGTCGGCTATGATAAAGTTGTTAATTCCACAAAATTGTGGCCTTTACAAAATTATAGAGAGTTAACAAAACAAATCAAACAAGCCTTCCCTAATATAATAATAGTAGAAATAGGGGCAGGAAAAGGCGAAAGAATTACCCGAAACATTGATATAAATTTGGCCGGCAAAACTACCTTGGAAGAAGCCAAATCCGTTATAAAAAATTCCCTTTTACATATTGATACGGAAGGCGGACTTGCCCATTTAAGATATGCCCTTCATGCGGGCCCAAGCATAATAATGTTTGGCCCTACTAACCCGCATTTTTTTGGTATTAAAGGAAATATAAATATATACACAAATAAATGCCCAATACACTGTTCTGAGCTTTTACCATCTTGGCAAGAAGAGTGCCATAAACTTAAAGATAAAAATATTTGTTTGAAGTCTATCAGCGTAGAAAGCGTTTTTGCGGAAGTTAAAAAATTTTTAACTTCCCATATTGACAGTAAAAATAATTAACAGGAGAACAAAAATGATAAAGAAATTATTATTAACGGCAGTTATATGTTGTATGGCGTCATCTGTTTTTGCAAGGTCATACGGCAGTAAATATGATGACTATTCATCTAACAGGTATAATTCCTATTATGAAAAAGATAATAGGCATAAATCCTACTACAAAGATGATTCCGACTATGAAGCAAGAAACCAAGTCTCTTTGGGATTAGGTCTGTCTATGTTAATGCAAGATGCTAAATATGAAAATAACACACCTTGGGGTAAAAACCCGGGATATAATTTTTATCTGCAGTATCTTAGGTTTATTAACGATAATTTCGCAATAGGCGGGGAAATAGGAACAGATATTTTTTCCAATACAACGGTATGGGACGAATATGAATCCAAAACTTTTAAGACAACAACTTTTAATTTTTTATTAAGTGCAAAATATGTATTGATAAAAAATGAAAATGCAAGGTTTTATATTCCTTTTGGTTTAGGTGTTCAAAGGGTAAATTGTAAAGAAAAATATGTTGACCATTTGTATGGTGATACGGATAATTATTCATTTAAAGATACATCCCCTGTCGGATATATAGGTTTAGGTGCGGAAACATTGTTAGACAGTGATTTAAGCCAAAACGGAAAAATTACGGCAGGTATTGAACTGCGCCTTAACTATTCCAGCCATGAATTTACAGATGATGAAGACGAATGGAGAAGCAATTTACCTTATGCTTCTTTAGTAGTTAAAATAGGTAATCTATTTTAACTAAACAGTCAGTCTGATTTAAGCCCCTGCTTTTTGCGGGGGCTTTTTATTGATAACTTAAACTTTAATTAAATTGTTCCGAAACTTTTGCTTAAACTTTTGTATAAAATAAAAAGTTTATAAAATATTTATATATCCTTTGTAAAAATATAAAAGCAGTAAAATTTTAATTATGAATATTGTTTTAATTAACCCTGAAATACCGTTTAATACCGGCAATATCGGCAGGACTTGCGTTGCCACAAATACCCATTTACACTTAGTAGGCAAATTGGGCTTTAAAATAGAATCTAAAGAAATCCGCCGCAGCGGCCTTGATTATTGGCCCAACTTAAACTATACCCGCTACGATACTTGGGCAGATTTCATTAAAACTTTGCCCGAAAACGCAAGAATATTTTTCTTTTCCACAAAAGGGCAAAAAAGTTTATGGGATATTGAATTTAAAAAGAATGATTATTTGGCTTTCGGCAGCGAATCCTGCGGACTACCCAGAGAATTTTATACCACCTATAAGGACAGCCTTTACCAAATACCTATGCCGGGGCAAGTGCGCTCTTTAAATCTTTCAACTTCGGCTGCGGTTTGCCTTTACGAAGCCTTGCGCCAAACCAAAGATTTTTAGACGCAAAACACTATGAACGCAAAAACGGTTTTTATTCTGCTTTTTCTCTTAAACCTGCTTAATTATGTTGACAGGCAGATATTATTTTCCGTTTTTCCCCTGATAAAAACCGACCTTAATTTGAGTGATTCCCAACTTGGCATTTTGGCATCCGCTTTTATGTTTGTTTATATGTTTGCCGCACCGCTTACGGGCTTTATTGCAGACAGAAAACCCCGCCAATATATAATGTCCTTTTGCGCCTTTGTGTGGAGTATAGCAACTGTGCTTACCGGCAAGGCAAACAATTACATACATTTATTTGCGGCACGCAGTTTTATAGGCGTGGGCGAGGCAGGTTTTACGGCAGTAGCCCCCTCTTTTTTGGCGGAAAGATTTAAAGAAATACACAGGGCCAAAGTATTGGCATTTTTCGGCTTGGCTCTGCCGATAGGCAGCGCATTAGGTTATCTGCTGGGCGGTGTTTTAGGGCTTAAATTCGGCTGGCGGGCCGCATTTTTTATAGTAGGCTTACCCGGGGCTTTACTTGCCGCTTTGATTTTGTTTTTGCTTAAAGACATAAGGCAAGTTCTGCCTGAGAGCAAAAAAACACAGTTTAAAAATTACTTATCACTTTTAAAAAACAAACCGTTTTTATTTATTTGTTTGGCGCAGGCTATGTCCACCTTTACGCTTGGCGGCCTTGCCGCGTGGATGCCGAGTTTTATGAACAGATATTACGGCTTTTCCGTCGCGCAAGCAGGTGCTGTATTTGGTGCTATTACGATAATTGCAGGCGCGGCAGGTACTTTTTTAGGCGGGATTTTTGCAGATAAACTTTTAAAGAAAACAAAAAAAGCCTATTATTTTGTTTCCGCTTTAAGTTTTGCCGCGGCTGTACCTTTGGGGGCGGCCTCTTTGTTGCTGACACAAATTAACCTTTATGCCGCAATAGTTTTTTTGGCCGCGGCAATAATGTTTGTTTTTATGCCGACAGGCCCTATAAATGCAGCAATTGTCAGCACAACAGATATAAAAATACGCTCTATGGCTTTTGCCGTAAATATCTTTATTATCCACGCTTTGGGCGACGCAATTTCCCCCGCTTTGGTAGGCGGAGTTTCGGATATATTTAACTTAAAAACAGCAGTTTGTGCGGCATTGTTTTTTATTATTCCGGCGGCTTTCTTTAGCCTGCTGGCGGCAAAAAATCACAAAAGTTGCGAATAATTTGCCAACATACCCTTTAATTTGATATTATATTAAGGCAGTAGCAATTTGTTTTGTACGGCTAAGGCCGTCAAAAATGCCGAGGTAGCTCAGTGGTAGAGCACCGGTCTGAAAAACCGGGTGTCGACAGTTCGATCCTGTCCCTCGGCATTTTTTATTTGTACGGGTAAGAATATCCATATTATCCGTAGAATGCTACAATAAATCATCTTTATAAAAGTAAACATACTCTTATGAAAAACCTTTTAACTTATATTTTTATTTTTACGGTTATATTTCCCTTTTTTGCTTGCAAAAAAAGCCGGATATTTCTTTTGAAGAAGCCTTACAATCAGGCAATACAAAAGTAGTTAAATACTATTTAAAAAAGGGCGGGTTAGCAAACCCTAAAGACAAAAACGGAGAACCTCTGTTAATATCTGCGGCCAATAGCGGCAACACAGATGCGCTAAAAACAATAATTAAAGCAGGGGCACATGTAAATATAAAAAATAATAAGGGAACAACCGCTTTAATGTATGCGGCTTTCAAAGGGTATAAAGACATAGCAGACCTTCTTATTAACAATAAGGCCGATATTAATGCTAAAGATATATTCGGTTATACGCCTTTAATTGTTGCCGCCATAGGCGGAGATAAAGATATAACGCAACTGCTGATTGAAAACGGTGCTGATGTAATGCCAAAGATAATGAAGGCGCAACGGCTTTAATTGCGGCTGAACGCTCAAACAACCGGCAAATTGCCGATATATTAAAAAAAGCAGGTGCAAAATAATACGGTTATATTTTTTTTATTACAAAAGCCCCGTACTTTTTACGGGGATTTTTTACGGCAGTTAAAGCCAAAGCAATTAAAAAGATTTTTCGGTAAGGGTTTGCGCTAAAGTTTCAAACAAGTGTTTTTCGTTATCGCCAAAGCGGCTGAGCAAAGGCGAATCAATATCCATAACACCGTAAAGTTTGCCTTCAGGCGTAAAGAGCGGGACAACAATCTCGCTATTACTTGCGCTGTCGCAGGCGATATGCCCTTTAAATTTATGGACATCTTCCACAATAACCGTTTTGCCCTGCTGCGCCGCAGTTCCGCAAACGCCTTTACCCAAAGCAATAAGCACGCAGGCAGGCTTACCCTGAAACGGGCCTAAAACAAGTTTATCTTCTTTTAAAAGATAAAAACCTGCCCAGTTAAGCCCTCTGATATTTTGGTAAACCAAAGCAGAAAGATTTGCCATATTGGCAGTTAAATCTTTAGTAATTGAAAGCAGTTCCCCCGCTTGTTTTATAAGGTTTAAATATTTATCTTCCATAAAAGATATTATAGAAATTTTCCTAAAATATCTACCATTTACCAATATAAAAGCGCAAAATTTTTTACTTTATAAACTGCCCGTAAAATATTTTTTGCATTCTGCACTAATATTATTTTGTTAAAAAATCCCAATAATATAAAAACGCCTTACATTTTCTGTAAGGCGCTTTTTGTTATTAAAATACTATCTTTATCCGTTAATTAACTTCATAAAGATTTTGTTGAGTAATGCGGGGTTGGCTTTGCCTTTGGACATACGCATTACAGGTCCTATCAGCGCGCCTATGGCTTTAGCGTTTCCGGCTTTAACTTCCGCGGCGGCTTTGGGGTTGGCGGCGAGGGCTTGTTTAGCCCAATCTTCAAGCGCGGCTTCGTCGCTGATTTGCGAAGCGCCGGAACTTTCCACCAACTCCTTTACGCTTTTGCCGCTGTCAAAGGCTTTGGCAAAAATCTCTTTAGCCATTTTGGAAGAAATTTTCCCGCTTTGGATATAGTTTATTAAAGCGGCTAAATCCGCGGCTTTAACAGGGCTTTGTTCTATCTCTTTGCCTGCGGAATTAAGTTTGCCCATTAAATCCGTACCTATCCAGTTGACGGCATTTTTGGGCTGAGCGCCCGCTTTAACAACCTGCTCAAAATAATCGCAAAGCGCGCGGCTTGAGGTTAAAAGTTTACTGTCATAAGCGTTAAGGCCCAAATCTTTTTCGTAATATTCCCGTTTTTTATCGGGCATAACAGGCATAGCGGCTTTGGCATCATTAAACATCTTTTCCGTTATTACCAAAGGCGGCAAATCCGGCTCGGGAAAATAACGGTATTCCTGTGCGGTTTCCTTACTGCGCATTACTTTGGTTTGTGCGGAGGCCTCGTCCCAAAGCATAGTTTGCTGGGTTATTGTTCCGCCGTTGCCCAAAACTTCGCTTTGACGTTTAATCTCGTAAGTTAAAGCATCTTTTACGGCTTTAAATGAGTTAAGGTTTTTAATTTCTATCCTCGTGCCGAATTTTTCCGTACCCTTAGGGCGCAAGGATAAATTTACATCAACGCGCAACTCGCCCTTTTCCATATCACAGTTGGAAACTTCAAGCCATTGCATAATTTTTTTAAGGGATGTAAGGTAATTATACGCTTCCTGCGGGCTTCTCATATCAGGCTCGGAAACGACTTCCAAAAGCGGTACTCCTGCGCGGTTTAAATCTATTAAAGAACAATCCCCCTCGTGGGTGGATTTGCCAGCATCTTCTTCCAAATGTGCACGCGTAATGCCGATTTTTTTGGTTTGGCCGTTTTCGGTTTCTATTTCAATAAAACCGTTTTGGATTATGGGTTTATCATCTTGGGAAATCTGGTATCCTTTTGGTAAATCCGGATAAAAATAATTTTTACGCGCAAAGACGGAAACTTCATTTATCTTTGCGTTTATCCCCATACCCGCTTTTAAAGCGATTAAAACAGCCTCTTTATTTATTACGGGCAATACCCCGGGTTGTCCGCTGCATAAAGGACATAGCGCCGTATTGGGGGCCATATCCGCTTTTGCACCGCTGGGGCAAGAGCAGAACATCTTGCTTTTAGTGTTTAATTGTATATGGATTTCTAATCCGATTACAGGTTCAAATTCGTGTTTCATATATTTAATATAATATCAAATATGGGGAATTATAAAAAAGGTGCGGCGCTTTCCGTTGCGGCTACAATTACGGGCAAAGTATTTTCCTTCGCAAGCAGTTTACTGGTTGCGTTTTACTTCGGCGCGACGGTAAAAACCGATATTTACTTTTATCTTATTTTAATTTGCGCCATAATTACGGGGTGGCTTTCAAGCATAAATATTTCCGTTGTAGTGCCGGAATTTATGCACCAGAGGGAAAAATCCCCGCAAAAAGCCTCCGCCCTTGCCAATTACTTTTTATATATTTACTGCGCCGTTGCTTTACTTATCTGCGCGGCGGTGTGGATGTTCCCCGCACATACTTTAAATTTAATATCTGCCTTTTCGCCGGAAGAAATTTCCCGCGCCGGTAATTTAATGTTTTTAAGTGCGATTTATTTTTGCACTTTTTTTATAATGA
>CADAXZ010000063.1 GCA_902791965.1 Candidatus Proelusimicrobium bovinum
TATGAAATCCCAAGTAGAAACGGGAATGCCTTATATAGCCTTTAAAGATACTTTAAACCGCTATAACCCAAACAAGCACGACGGGCTTATCGTATCTACCAATTTATGTACGGAATCGCATAGTAATGTACGCCCCGCAAAATTCCTGCCCAAAAAATTGGAAAACGGCCACATCATCAGCGAAGTTTACGACGGCCTTGTACATGTGTGCAATTTAATTTCAATCAATTTGGCTAATATATTTAGCGACGAAGAACTTGAAAGTTGCTGTAAAGCCTCGGTGCGTTTTTTGGATAATGCCATTGATTTGACTGAAGTTCCCGTACCGGAAGGCACTTTACATAACCGCCGCTACCGCACAATAGGCGTGGGCGCTATGGGCCTTGCAGACCATTTGGCTTACAGGGATATAACTTATACAAATTCCGCCGAGTATGTTGACGACCTTTTTGAAAAGTTTGCCCTTTACTGCACTAAAGCCAGTATAGATACCGCCGCAAAAAAAGGTACTTTTGAGGCTTATAAAGGCTCTGATTGGGATAAAGGCCTTATAATAGGCAAAAACGAAGAATGGTTTAAACAACATTCCAAGCATTATGCACAATGGAAAGAAGTTTTTGCCAATCTTAAAAAATACGGAATAAGAAATTCCCAAATAACCGCTATTGCGCCTAATACAAGTTCTTCCTTAATACAAGGGTGTTCTGCGTCAATTTTGCCAGTTTACAGCAAATTTTTTGTGGAAACCCACGCTAAAGGCAGCATACCAAACTGCCCTATGTATATAAAAGAAAAATTTTGGTATTATCAGGAAAACAAAAATATAAACCAGCAAAAAGTGGTTGAAATTATTTCCCGCATAAATAAATGGATTGATACTGGCATTTCTTTTGAACTTATCTACAATCTTAATATGGATATAAGGGCAAAAGATATTTTTGATACCATTATGCTGGCGTGGAAGAAGGAAATTAAAACGCTTTATTATACCCGCAGTATACAAAAAGACGGCAGTTCCGCAAAAAAAGCGGAATGTATAAGTTGCGCAGGTTAAACAAGAGGATAATATGGAAAGTAAAAAAATATTTAATATAGACGGCGACGACAGTATTCAAAACCGCAGGATTATCGGCGGCAATGTTACCAATTTATTTAATCTTAACAATGTTAAATATAATTGGGCAAACAAACTTTACCGCGTTATGATGGAAAACTTTTGGATACCGGAAAAGGTTTCCCTTACCGACGACAAACGCTGTTATAGCGAACTTACCCCCCACGAAAAGGAAAGTTATGACGGTATTTTATCTTTTTTGGTATTTTTAGACAGTATACAAACAAACAATATCCCAAATATCAGCCAGTACATAACTGCGCCGGAAATAAATTTGATTTTGGCAATACAAACTTATCAGGAGGCTGTACATTCCCAAAGTTATGCTTATATTATTGAAAGTATAGTCCCCGCCGATAAAAGAAATGATATTTACGAACGCTGGCGGCAGGATAAAATCCTTTTAGAGCGCAATAAATATATAGCCGCTATTTATCAGGATTTTCTGGACAACCGCACAGACCATAACTTTGCCCGCGTAGTGATAGCGAACTTCCTTTTGGAAGGCATTTATTTTTATAACGGGTTTAACTTCTTTTATAATCTTGCCGCAAGAAGTTTGATGATAGGTACTGCCGACGAAATTAAATATATCAACCGCGACGAACTTACACATTGTGTTTTATTCTCGCAGATGATTAAACAGATTTGGCAGGATAACCCTAAATTCTTTAACGAAGATGAAGTCTATGCTATGTTTGCCAAAGCTGCAGAGCAGGAAATGGCTTGGAGCAACGCCATAATAGGCGATAATATTATCGGTATCAATAAAGATACTACGGAAAAATATACTAAGTTTATTACCAACCAAAGGCTAAAGGAAATAGGGCTTAAACCTATATTTAAAGGCTTTGATGTCACGCCTTATCCGCATTTGGAAAAGATTGCCGACACCGCCGGCGAAGGCAGCGTAAAAGGCAACTTTTTTGAGGCAAATGTATCGGCCTACAACCAAAGTTCCGCCGTTGAAGGCTGGGATGATATTTAGCCACTACATTATTTATAAAATTGATTACGGCTTTGTTTTTTGACAAAGCCGTAATTTTATATCAGACAAAATATAAATTACTAACTGCAATAGCAATAAAAAGTACTGGTTTTACAATATTTATGATAGTAGCTTGAAGCACAACTTACGCCGTCAGGCATACTGCCGCTTGTCGTCATCGGGCAAGCAAGAGATGTATTTCCTGAGAGTGAACCATAAGAACAACTCCAAGTATAGCCGCTGCTGCTATTGCTTTTACAATAAGAGCCTGTCCAAGTATATCCGCTTTTGCAAGTGCAAGTACCTGTCCAACTGCCATAAGACCACCCCGACCCGCTTGAGCAAGTTGCAGTTCTTGTCTGTGTACCGCTACTGGCATTTGATACATTACCACTACAAGTACGGGAAGTACTGCCTTTAGATTCACAACTGCAAGTAGAAGATTTCCAACACTGGCTTGAAGTACAACTTGATGATGTAGGGCAACTTACCCCCCATCCGCACCAAGTTCCGCAACTGCTACAAGTGTTAGTCTGATCGCTACAACCGCTGATTTGGTATTTTTTCTGACCGGAGGTACATTCTGTATCTATAATAGGATCAACAATTATCGGGTCACTACTCATATAACACGAAATATCATATTGCAGACCGCCGCTAAGCGGATCGCAACAACTTTTAACACCGTCGGGGCAACATTGTACTTGCGGTGAAATACAAGGATTTAGAACTTTAACAGCGAATGAAGAACTGCTTAACAACAAAAACATACAAAACAACATAAATTTTGTTATATGTCTGACAGTTAATATATGTTTCATATTTTCTCCTTACTAATATAGGCAAAATAACTAAATTTATATTTTAAATATACCCGCCATTATTTTGTACAATGGCGGGTGATTAGTTGAGAGATTCCTATAAGGCCCAAGCACATCAAATCATCTTACTTGTAAAAAGAGTATGATAAATCAGTTGCACCAACACCTGAACGGAACATAATCACTATTTACATTATGTCCAGGAGCATATACTGAGCTTTGACAATTTTGTCCTTTAGGAGTACAACTTGTACCTTCAGGCATAGCACTTTCTGGACTGTCATATAATTGGTTAAAAGTTCCCATAGGACAAGCAATAACCCCTATTTGGGATCCCCATGTACTGTTCCAAGAACAAGTCCAAGTATATTTTTCCGGCGTTGCTGTTGATTGGCATTGACCATTTTTCCATTCATAACCGTTTGCACAAGTGCAACTGCCGGAACTAACCCAAGCAGTATATGAACAACTGCCGCAACTGCTTTTTACGCTGCGCGTCAGTGTAAGTGTTCCGCCTGTTGCGTGATCTATATTTCCGCTGCAACTTTTTGTTCCGCTCGTGTCAGTACAACTTTTACAACTTTTGCTGCACCATTCACCTGAGCAACAGGTTTCTTCTTTCGTTTCGCAGCCGTTAACTTGTGCAGTATATTTCTTTTTACCTTCAGTACAGGATGTCGGAATATAAGGGTCATCTTCTATAATATCAGGCTCTATTATAGGATTATCAAAATTCCAACAGGATATATTATATTCTTGACAAGGAGTACTTGTACACGGTATAGGATCACAACAACTTCTCTTTCCGCCAGTACAACATTGTACTTTAGGTGATTGGCAAGCAAATGCAGCAAATAAAGAAGTATTTAACAACAAAAACACACCAAACAATATAAAACATGTTATATGTTTGACAGTTAATATATTTTTCATAACATCTCCTTACTTATACAGGTAAAATAATAAATCCCTATCTTACCTATACCTGCCCCTGTATTGCACAAGGGCAGGTGGTTAGTTGAGAGGCTAACTGTGAAGTTAGCAGATCGTTTCTTTCGGGCTTTATTTGCTTAAAGCTTAAACTTCTATTTTTTAATACAAAAGTTAACAGTCTAAGCAAGAAAACGCTTTATTAAACATACAAAAGCCCAATATGTTTACACTGTTATTCTCAGCCCGAAACTTGAAGTTAATGTAGCAAAAAAAACGGGTGTCAAGTAAAATTCAATTTGCGGTATTTTTACGACGAAAAGAATATTTCCAATATTTATGCAGATATTGAAAATTTTTGAAAAGATTTAATTGTTTTTTGTTTTGTTAAAATTAGTAAAAAATACAGAAACAACACTAAAAGAAAGGTCTAATGGGCAAAATAAAATATCCCAAATAAACCAATGTGATATTTATAAACAAGCATCTCCCGTATAAAACGGGAGATGCTTATTTGTAATAAAGGAAAAGATGAAACTATTTTTCTTCGGCGTGGTCTTTTACGCGGAACATAAACAAAGCCGCTATAAACAAAGATATTCCGCCGACGCCTACTGCCGCTATGGCACTGCCGCCCAGCATATGTTTCATTACATAACCGAAAAGGAAATTTACACAGATTTGCGGTATAACGATAAAGAAGTTAAATACCCCCATATAAAACCCCATTTTTTCGGCCGGAATTGAATTAGACAGCAAAGCATAAGGCATAGACAAAATACTGCTCCACGCAACGCCTACACAAACCATAGGCGCAAATAACATATACGGTGTAAATTTAACACCGAAAAGCGTAAGCCCCAAAGAGCCAAGCCCCAAAGCACCGATAAATAAACAAACTATATGGATATATTTTGCAGAAAACTTTTTTGTCAAAGCCATCAAAACAAACGCTACGACAAAAGCCACACCGTTATAAACACTAAAACAAGTCCCCGCCCAATTAGAGGCGGATTCATATTCAGGCATACCGGGTTCTGCTCCGAAAACAGCCTTCGCTATACCCACACTAAAATATACCCACATAATCATAAAAGCAGCCCAAGTAAAGAACTGTACTACGGCAAGGCGGCGCATTGTCTGCGGCATTGTTATAAAAGCAGAGCCCATTTCTTTTAAGGATTTAAGAGGATTAAACGGCTCTTTTTTGGAAGCCTCAAAAGCCTGCATATCGGCGGGCGGATACTCCGGCGTAGAACTAACCGTAGCGATAATTGCGCAAAGCAGCACAACAGCACCTATATAAAACGAATATCTGACACTTGGCGGTATTACGGCATCGGCAGTTGCCTGAGTGCTTACTCCCAATTTAGTCAAAATAAGCGGCAGGGAAGATGCAATAACCGCACCTGCACCAATCATAACGCTTTGCATTGCATAGCCTGTTTTGCGCTGGCCTTCCGGCAGTAAGTCCCCAACAAAAGCCCTGAAAGGCTCCATACTAACATTAACGGAAGTATCAAGTACCCACAGGCAAATTACTGCCATCCAAATAGCGGAAGCCTGCGGCATTAAAAACAATGCGATTGCAGAAAATATTGCCCCGCCCAAAAAATACGGGCGGCGTCTGCCAAGACGGCACCAAGTCCTGTCGCTGAAATACCCTACCAAAGGCTGTACTAATAAACCCGTTACGGGTGCGGCAAGCCATAAAAGAGGTATTTGGTCCTCTTTTGCACCGAGCCTTGCGTAAATGGTACTCATATTGCCCATCTGCAAAGCCCAGCCGAATTGTATGCCGAAAAACCCCAAACACATAAACATTATTTGGGAAAGGCTCTTTTCCTTGATTTGATTTTGCATTTTATCTCCGTTAATAATTATCCTGATAATAATACTTATCTACTGCTAAAAATCATTTATCCCAAACGCCAAAGCGACAATCCCGCGGTAAAACTAAACTGCAATATCCACTTTTTTGGCAGGTTCTTGCGGTTGTTCGTTCTGCACAAAGAAAGATAAGCCGAAAGTTATCACACCTATTCTGCCTATAAACATAGCGGCAATTAATACAAGTTTACCGAAAGCCGTCATCTTTTCCGTTAGGCCGGAACTTATACCGCCGGTGCTTAAAGCGGCCAAAGCATCAAAAACTATTTGTTGAAAAGGTGCTTTTTCACTTATCGTAAGCAAAAGAACTATAAAATATAAAACTACCATATAAAAAATTAAGGTAGAAGCAGCCACATAAACTTTTTTAAGAGGAATATCTTTACCGTCAAGCCGTACGGAATTTTTACCTGATATTCTGCCCTTAAGTACCGCAAACAGCATAAAAGCCGTAGTCGTTTTGATACCGCCGGAAGTACCCGCCGGCGCGCCGCCTATAAACATTAAAAGCATTAAAACGCAAAGTGCCGTAAAAGATGTGTTTGCAACATTTACATTATTATATCCGCTGGTACTCATAGCGTTAATGGCCTGTGCAAAAGCACCGTAAATGCGGGATGTCAAATCATTGCCTTTGAGCGACGGCTCAAATAAAGTAAGCATAATCCCGCCGAATAAAATCAATACCGCAAAAGAAAAGAAAATAGAGCGCGAAGTATAAGATAAAGGTTTTGACTCCCCCATCATATTTTCCACAAGTTCCGTAATAGGTATAAAACCGAAAGCACCGAGTAAAGATAAAATGGAAGTTATTTCCGTTACAAAAGGTACTTTTAGAAAGCCGGAAAGGCTGTCGGGATAAAGAGTAAAGCCTGCCGTACAAAAAGCCGAAATAGCGTGAAAAATCCCGCTCCATAAAGAAGCAAAAAATCCCCCCCCGTTAAAATAAAATGCTAAGAATAAAAACAATGCGCCAAAGGCTTCAGCAAACAAAGTAAAATAAATAACGGAATGTAAAAATAAACTTAAATTAAAATCCTTAGGAACGGAAAATTCCGCTTTCATTATGGCTTGTGTTTCGCGCGGTACTTCAGAATGACCGTGAAGAAATAGAAAAGAACTCATTGTCATATAGCCGACACCGCTTAACTGTATAAGCAGTAAAATAATTAATTGCCCTAAAAAGGTATAAGATGTCCCCGTAGGAACGCTGACAAGCCCCGTAGTAGAAACAGCAGAAGCCGAAGTAAACAAATTATCTATAAACCCTACAGATGTTTTTTGACAACAGGGCAGGCTTAAAAGCACAAGCCCTACAAACATATAAAGAAAAAATATAACTACTAATTTATGTTGCGGTACTAACCTTCTGTAATAAAAAAGCACCTTATCCGCAAAAACTTGCATAAATACCCCTCAAAAATATAGTTGCCGTATAAAAAAACGCCTAATATCATTATATTATGCTTAAATTAAAATGTAAAGATAAAAAATATTAGAACTGCTGCCGGCAAATAAATCTTTTTAAAAATATTTAAAAATAAATACCCCCGGCAAAAAGTTTGATAATAACCCTAAAAAAGATATTCCGTTTAATTTAGCAGTACACAAAAAGCCCCTTGGCTTAAACCAAGGGGCTTTAAAATACTAATCAAAGAGTTTTATTATTCTCTGACAAGTACGACATCTACGCGACGGTTCTGCGCTCTGCCTGCTTCCGTGTCATTGGAAGCAATAGGAGTAGTCTTCCCCGCACCGTAGATACGGATGGGATTAGGATACCCGCGTTTGGCAATAGCCTGAGCAACGGCTCTTGCCCTTTCTAAAGATAACTGCTTATTATAAGCAACAGAGCCTAAATTATCCGTATGGCCTTCAATAAGGATAATGGCATCAGGATTTGCTTTAATATCAGCATCAACTTCATCAAGTTTATTCTTATCCGCAAGAATATCTTTGCTGTCAAAATTAAAGTTGGCAGCGTTTTGGATAGAATGACGCAAGATTACCTTTTCTTCAGCAACCGGAACACTCTCTTCCATAATGACTTCTTCCGTTACTACAGTTTCCAAAACTTCTGTATTATTAACGGAAGTTTTATGGCAGACAAAACATCCGGACATAAAGATTGTGCTTAATAAGATTAATACTTTTTTCATTTGTTCTTTATCTCCTTAACTTACCAAGCGAACGCCAAGCCTAAATTACCATAGCAATTTGCAGATTTATTGCTTAAGCCGGTATCTAAATTACCGAATATGCTTAAGTTATCCGTAATGGCGTAGGAA
>CADAXZ010000064.1:0-4774 GCA_902791965.1 Candidatus Proelusimicrobium bovinum
AAACCCTCGTGCAGTTTGATTTTAGATACCTTTTCCGAAAGCCTTTTTGATATATTTTTTGCTTCCTCGCCGGAAGTCCTCGGCAGCATTATAAGGATTTCGTCCCCGCCGTAGCGGCAAGGCATATCCGTTTGGCGCAGGCTTGAGCGGATAACTTCGCTTACGGCTTTAAGCGCTTCATCTCCCAAAAGATGCCCGTAAGTATCGTTAATGCCCTTAAAATAATCAATATCTATAATGATTAACGACAGCATTAAATTAAAGCGTTTTGAGCGGTAAATTTCCTGCGATAAATTCTCATTAAAAAATCTTCTTAATGCAAGTTTGGTAAGTTCGTCATAGTTGGAAAGTTCCTGTACCTTTTCAAACAGGCGGGCATTATCTATCGCCAAGGCAATCTGCGCAGAAAACTGCCTTAAACTTAAAATATCTTCCGTAGCAATAGGCACGCGCGAAAGCATATTATCAAATACCAGCCAGCCTAAATTTTTGCCTTTTAAAGTTAGCGGCAAAGTTAAAACTATTTCCGAATTTTTTACTAACGGACATACGGAAAAATCTTTATCACAGTAAGAAGTAAAATTCTTATACATTGCGGCATTTATTTCTATTTGTTTTACTTCCCCGGATAAATCCGCGCTGTATGCTTCCTGCAAAGCGTGGGTTTTAGGGTCAACAAGGTAAAGAGAAGTTCTGTCAAACTGGAAACTTTTTTGTATGCTTTTTAAAATTTCTATAAGGCTGTCGCTCAAGCGCAAAGATGTAGCAAAAACTTTTGCCAAATCATTAAGAACTTCCGCGCGGCGCAACTGCGAAGTATTATAATGGTCAATTTCCGTCATATTTATTTTAGAGGAAAGTTCCCTGCACAATGCAATTAAAGTTTCTATTTCACTATGGGTAAAAGGTTTACTGGCCTTGAACCGTTCCACACGGATTACGCCGTAGCGGCTGCGTACGCGCTGCCCGCTTGCCAAACTTTCCATACTGCCCTGAGGGCTGCGCCAGCGTACCAAAACATAAACAGCTGGATAATCCAAATCAGGCGAAAACATATAGCCGTCTTCCAAAAGTTTTACTACTTCAGGCGAATAGCGGTCAACAAAAACATCTTCCTGCAAATCATAGCATTTGCCTTCTTTACACATCGTCCTTAAAGAAATAATAGATTTTTCTTCCTGCCAATCAAAAAATAAAACCCTGTCTGCACCCAAATAATTTTCCAAAACAGGCAAAGCGTGGTTTAGCAGGCTGTTTATTGTTGTAAACCTGTCGGACAGGCCTTGGTAAAAATTGTATAAAAGCAGGCTTCTTTTATTTTGCATAGGCTACTCATTATAAAGATGAAGGATATTATTTACTTCTTCATCTGCTTTTTTAAGGTCTTCTTTTAAAAAAGAAGGATTATATTTATCCATAACTATCGCACTTGCCGCCTTGGACATTATATTGCCCACAATTTCCATAACCGTACCCGAAGCAATATGGTTGCGCATTGTACGCGCACCCGCTATAATATGGGCATAATTGCGTATTCTGTGCGGGGATGCTAAAAGGAAACTCTCAAAACTGCCGCCCAAAGCGGGGAAAACTTCCGTCAGAGAAGCATATTCCACTTGTTTTTCCGGACGGGTAAGCCATTTAATTAAATCCAAGGCTGAATGCGTTTCACTGCTGCCGCGCACTATACCTAAATTAACACCGCTCATATAATTTATGCTGTCGCTGCCTGTTTTAGGTACGGGCAAAGTCCTTACGGCAAAAGAGGCTTCGTTATTGCCTTCAAACATACCTATTCCTTGGCGGCGTGTAAGCATTATGCTTGCTTTCCCCCTTGAAATAGCCCCGTTGGAACTTCTCTCTTTCAAAATAGGCATATAACCTTTAAGGGCCAAATCTATAAAATCCTGAAGCCCTTTACGAAATCCGTCATCCTTCAGGCCGGATACATCCCCCTCTTTATTAAACAAATCCGCACCGTAGCCCCAAACACAATGCAAAGCAGACCTGTAAGAAAGAGAACCGCGCCAATCATTATTTTGAACGGGATAATAATCTTCCTGTCCGGCGAAATGTTCTTTAAGCATTTGGCACGCCTGCATAAAGCCGCTCCAAGTGCTTAAAAGTTCTTCGGGTTTATCGGTAATAAGTTTAAGATGGTCTTCCCTGTAATGCAGGGCGGTAATATCAGTCCACCAAGGATAAGAATAAATATCGTTGCTGTCTTTTTTATAGCAAAACGGCCTTAAAGGGTCTAAACAATCATCTACCCTTAAAGATTTATCAAGCCCGCTAAGATTTTCAAGAATATTGGCTTTTACCAAAAGCCCCGTCCAATAATGCGGAAAAGCAATTATATCAGGGCAGCCTTCCCTGCCGATTTCGTGCTTTAAGGTAAACATCTTAGTCCATAAAATACGGCGGTTTATAACTTTAATATCTATGGTAAGCCCCGGGTTGCATTTTTTAAAATCAACCAAAAACTTTTCCATCATACGCTGGGTCTGCGTACTGTTATCGGGCATCATCCAAAAAATCATTTCTTCCAATTCCTTAAAACCATATTAGGATTTATCTTTATATCGCCTAAATCAGAACAATATTCAAGTTTTTTAGCACCGCAAAGCGCAATCATTGCAGCATTATCCGAAGATAATTTCCTGTCAACAAAACGCGCTTTTATACCTTGCTGCTGGGCTTTGGCAATAAGCATTTCCCTCAAAAGTCCGTTTGCGGCAACACCGCCGCCTACCGCTATATTTTTAACTTTATATTTTTTAGCGGCTTTTAAAGCCTTTTGCACTAAAGTTTCTACTACGGCTTGTTCAAAACTTGCACAAATATCCGCAACGCTTATATCTTTATGGTCGCGCAGATAATAACTTACGGAAGTCTTTATCCCGCTGAAAGAAAATTCTTCCCCGCCGCCTATCATGGGGCGCGGGAAATTAACGGCCTGTCTGTTGCCTTTTAATGCCTGTGCAGAAACTTCCGGCCCGCCCGGATAACCTAATCCCAATAATTTGGCTACTTTATCAAAAGCCTCGCCGGCGGCATCATCTCTAGTTTTGCCAAGCAATTTATATTCGCCGTAATTCTTTACTAACCACAGTTCGCTGTGCCCTCCTGATACTATAAGGGAAATCAGCGGAAATTCAAGTGGGCTAAGTTCCTTGCCTTCTGTAAGTTCACAGGCAAAAAGATGTCCTTCTAAATGGTTTACGCCTATTATAGGGCGTTCAAAAAGATTGGCAAGGGTTTCTGCCGCTACTCTGCCCACTAAAAGCCCTCCCGGTAAACCCGGGCCGTTTGCAAAAGCAATATAATCCGGCACAATATTGCCAAGCGCTGCCTTTATTACTCCGGCAATCTTAGCGGCGTGGGCACGGCTTGCAAGTTCCGGAACTACCCCCGCATATTTTTTATGTATATCTATTTGAGTATAGATAACATTGGAAATTATTTCCTTTCCGTTTTTAAGTAAAGCGGCGGAAGTTTCATCGCAGGTACTTTCTATACCCAAAATATATATGTCTTTCACACAAATACCCGTTTTAATTGGCCTTTTCTTCCGTATTTTTCTGAGGAGTATTTAAACTTCCCAAAGCGCTTCTGGCCTTTAATATTTCCACAGCCCTTTCCAATACAATATCTTTAATATTACCGCCTTCCGGAACAGCCGTCTTTTTAGAAGGGGAATAAACCAAATTTGTATTATAAAGGGTTGCCATTTTAGAAGTTTTAAGGTCAAAAGGAACAACAATATCAGGCAAAATACCGCCTGTTTCATCTGGTTTGGGGGCTTTAAAATTCTTATGTATCATACGGCCCAAAGGTGTATAATATTTGGCTATTGTTATCCTTAAGCCCGAGCCGTCCGGTAAACTGATTACCTGCTGTACGCTGCCTTTACCGAAAGTCCTCGCTCCTATTAAAACAGCCCTTTTATGGTCCTGCAAAGCACCGGCTACAATTTCACTACCTGATGCTGATGCCTCATTTACAAGCAAAGTAACCGGCAAATCATATTTGGCTTGAGCATTACTTCTGTATTCTTTAAAAAATTCCTCTTTTCTGCCTTTTGTATATACGACAAGTTCATTATTGCCGATAAATAATTTTGCTAAATTAACGGCACTTTCCAATAAGCCGCCAGGGTTAAACCTTAAATCCAGCACCAATGCTTTCATACCTTGCTTTTGTAGGCTGTCCATAGCCTTTTCAAAATTTTCTACCGTATGGCCGGAAAAATCCGTAACATAAATATAGCCTATGCCGTCTTCCAACATTTTGAAATAAACGACTTCCGGTATAATTTTTGTTCTTTTTAAAATAAAAGTTTTGTTGATTTTTTTACCTGTCTTTTCTTCCGTTCTTTCTATTTCCACTTTTACTTTAGTTCCTACTTCCCCCCTTAAGGAAGCAATAGCGGCCTCGCTTGTCATATCGGCAACTGCTTTATCATCAATTTTTATAACTTTATCTTTAGGCTCTATTCCGGCTTTATATGCAGGGCTGTCCGGTAAAGGCGTAATTACTTGAAGTTCCCCCTTTACTGCGGAACTTAAACGCATACCTACACCGCCAAATTCCCCTTTTGTTTCTTCCCGCATAGTTTTCATATCATCTACATCTATAAATTCGGAAAATTCGTCCAAGCGCCCGGCCATACCGTACAGCGCGCCTTTAACTAAATCTTTAGCATCTTTCTCTTCAACATAATTATCCTGTATTTTACCCATTACATCTACAAGGATTTTAAGTTGGTCTAAAC
>CADAXZ010000064.1:4789-12754 GCA_902791965.1 Candidatus Proelusimicrobium bovinum
ATTTCTTTTTCTTAATTATTCCTTTTATTTAGTTTCAAGCCACAATTCAGGGTTTACCGCTGATGTGCCGGAACGGATTTCAAAATACAAAGCGTTTTGCCCGCTGCCCATACCGGAACCTTGGGTATCTGCGCCGCAAAGCCCTATCGTTTGGCCTTTATTTACCCTTTGGCCTACTTCGGCTTTTATTTCGCTTAAAAAGCCGTAAATCGTAAAGAAACCGCCCCCGTGATCTGCTATTACGACATTGCCGTAAGAACGGAACTGCCCCGCAAAAATGACATTACCGTCGGCAACGCTTACTATCGGAGTACCTTGTTTTGCCGCTATTTTTATGCCGTCGCGGAATATATAAGTTCTTAACTGTTCCTGATATTCCTTGCCGAACTTACTTATTATTTTACCACTAACAGGCCAAGGAAGCGAATTTTTAGCAATTTTTAAAGATGCCCCCGTCTGCTTCTGGCCTGCTTTTTTCTGCTCGGCTTTACGCTTGGCTTCGGCTTCTTTAAGTATTTTTTCCAACTGTGCGGCAGAATCTTTAAGTTCCTTTAAATCTTTTTTTGCTTTTTCATAAAGAACACGGGTTTGTTCTAAATCTTCTTTTTTCTTTTCATAACTGCCTAAAAGGGTATTTTTTTCTTCTTCAAGTTCATCGCGTTTGGCAAGCAAATTTTGCTGCCTGTCCTTAAAGCCGTCTATTTCCGCTTGTGTTTTGATAATTTCTTCCGATATTTTCTGCATAAATACCGCGTGAGTCTTTAAAGTGGAAGAAAGTGCCAAAGCCCTCACAAGTTCGGAAGAATTATAATCTGATTCTTCCAAAATTCTTTCTACGGCATAATTAGAAAATTCCTGTTTCATTACATTTTGCCATAAAGGAAGATTGTTTTGTACAACTTCCTTATGCTGGCGTATCATACTGCTGCGTGTTTGCATACCCTCAATATCATTATTGATTTTAACGGCTAACTGCTCGGCCTGTTTTTGCTTTTTGGTAAGGTTTTTTAACTCTTTGGAAAGGGATGCTTCCTGCGCTTTATATTTTTTAAGTTGGGCTTCCTTTTCTTTGGCTTGTTTATTTAGGTCGGCAAGTTCCGCCTTTGTGGCTGCGCCCAAAGGTGATACCGCCAAAAGTAAAATAAAAAGAAAAGTTAAAACTTTTTCCATTTTGCCAAAGTCCAACCTAACATAAGAGATAAAACCAAACAGCAAACCTGCGGCCATAAATCAAAAGCAAATCCTTGCTTTGCCGCTATTTTTAAAGGGCCTGCCATAATAAAAACTACAACGCCTGCCAAAACATAACTTAAAAGCCCGCATAAAACACCGCCCAAGCGGACCGTAAATCCCGTAATCCGCGTGTAATAAGCCTCAACAAAAAAACAGAAAGCCAAAAAACAAAACAGCACTATTGCACAAAGGATATTTACATATTTTACTATTCCGTTCAAATAAATAGCATTTTGCGCCTGACTTTCTTTATAATAGGCTTGGGCATCTTCCGGCATTTTTGAAAAGTTTTCCGATACCCAGACTTTAGGATTTAATATAACATCTTCATTAACGCGGATTTCAAAAAAAGCAGGCAGGAAATCTTCCTTAGGCAAAAACACTTCAAATCCGTTCTGCTCGGAAGAAGCCCCCGGCATACCTAAAGCCTCTTTGGCATTAAGATAGCGCACAGATTTTACGCCTTTTAGGCCGTCAAGTTTTTTTGTAAAATTTTGCGTTTCCTGTGCATTGGCATTATTAAGAACTACGGCTATTTTAAAATCTTCGTTTAATAAATTAAAGGTCTCTGATGCTTTCTGCCTGAAAAACAATATGCCTTGCGCCAAAAAGGCCAAAGCCAAAAGCAAAAAGAATATTCTGCTTTGCCCGCTGAAAATACTTTTATTTTCCGTCATATAAAAATTCCTCTATCAATTTATTTGCCTGCGTATTATGCATTACATAAGGAAAATCAGCCGCCTTAGCACCGTAAAAATTTATAAAAACGGAGCTTGCCGTATGGGTAGCGGTACTCCAAGTAATGCCTAAAAGTTCGTTTACTTTATTTAAAGATTTATCAAAAGAGCCCATTTCCTTTATAGTTTGTAAATCAAGTTCATATCCCATATTTTCCTTAAGATACTTTTGTATTGCTTCCGGCGTTTGCTTGTCCTGCGGTAAAGCGGAAAATTCCGCCCGCATATCACGCTGCATTTTAGTTTGCTTTGCTATTATATCCAAATTACTTTTTAAAACATAATCCTTTTTATCGTAAACAGGATAATTCTGCTGCTGTTTAAGCAAAATTTCATCTTCTGAAATATCTCTGTAAGTAAAACCGAAACCGCCCGTATCGTGGTCTGCCGTTATTATAACTAAAGTATCAGAATTCTTATCTGCAAAATCTTTTATATATCCTAAAGTTTTATCCAATTCCAAAAGTTCCGCAAGCACAGCGCCCTGGTCATTATCATGCAGCATCCAATCAAGCATACCGGCTTCCACCAAAAGAAAAAAGCCTTTATCGTTTTTGGAAAGTATTTCAACGGCTTTTTTTGTCATATCAAGCAAATCCGGCGCATAAGATTTCGGGCTGATATTTAAAGGCATCCACCCCGCACCGAAAAGCCCTATAAGTTTAGGAGTCCGCGCGTTTTGTAAACTTTTTTTGTCAAAAGATAAACCGTATCCGCTTGTTAAAAGTTTTTCAAAAATATTTTGTTTGCTTTTAGGTTTAATATCTTTTGAAAACGGTATCTTGTTAAAAATGGCGCTGTAATTAGGATTACTCAAATCCTCTTGTGAAACAAAATAATCAAGCCCGCCGCCCAACAAAACATCTGCGCCGCAAGTAAGCAAAGAAGGGGTTATGGTTTCATAATCCCTGCGGCTTTCAGCAGAGGCCGCAAATGCCGAAGGCGTAGCATCGGAAAGATAAACATCCGTAATAAGCCCCGTTGCCATACCCAATCTTTTAGCCTTTTTTAAAAGGCTGTCGGCATCTTCCCCCTGCCAACTTATGCCTAAATGCTCCGGATAAGTTAAAACTCCTTTAGCCAAATGCGTACCTGCCGCTGCGGAATCACTTACAAGAGTATTTTGCGTAGCATTTAAAAGTATGCCGTTTTTGCCTTCGTCGAACATCTTTTCCAAAACGGAAATTCTGTCTTTATAAGGAGAATTTTCAGCATAGCGCGCATACTGCATTAAAAACCCCATTACCGCAGGGCCGCCGCCGTCTGCAACGACAAAGATTATATTCTTCTTCTCTGCGCCATAGGCAAAAACGGCAAAAAATAAAACAAATACTGCGGTAAATAATTTTTGCATCAATATTTCCTTTTAAGTATTTCGTTAAAACACTTGATATATTTGGAAGAAGAATTTTCCCAAGAGAAATCTTCCGCCATAGCATTGCAAAGCATAGATTTCCAAATCTTCTTTTTATTGTAAACCGAAAGCGCTGTATTTAAGGCAACTATCACTCCGTTTACATCAAGCCAGTTTATAAAAAAACCTGTTTTAAGTTCCGCAGACATATCGCCTTCATAACCTTTTACCGTATCGGCAAGCCCGCCGACTTTGGAAACTACCGGCAAAGTACCGTATCTCATAGAAATCATCTGGCTTAAACCGCAAGGCTCAAAGCGCGAAGGCATTAAAAATAAATCCCCGCCGGCATAAATTTTATGTGCCAAAGTTTCGTCAACCACGCAACGGAAAGCAAAAGTTTGGGGAAACTGTTTACCCAACTGGTCAAAAACATATTCCATATGCGGATCGCCTTTACCTTCAACTATAAACTGCATTTTGCCTTCCATAGCACGCACTACATCAGGCAAAAGGTCAACGCCTTTTTGATAGGCAAGGCGGCTTACCATAACACAAAGCGGAATATCCGGATTTTCCGGCAGGCCGGTTTCTTTCTGCAAAGCGGCTTTGCATACGGCTTTACCCTTTAGGCTTTCATCATCATAACCCATAGGTAAAATAGTATCATTTTGCGGGT
Source organism: Candidatus Proelusimicrobium bovinum (assembly GCA_902791965.1). Lineage (GTDB taxonomy): Bacteria > Elusimicrobiota > Elusimicrobia > Elusimicrobiales > Elusimicrobiaceae > Proelusimicrobium > Proelusimicrobium bovinum. Next base: position 8,793 of record CADAXZ010000064.1, read on the forward strand.
CCCACACTTCGCCGTCAATACCGTTGATTATGCCCAAAAAATCCTGCCCTTTACTGCGCAAAACACCCTCAAGGCCGAAACTGTTATCTCCCCTTAAAAGTTCCTGAGCATAAGTAGGGCTGACGGTATTTACTTTATCGGCAAAAACAATACCGGTTTTAAGATAACTTATACCGCCCCAATATTCAAATTTATCGGGTGTAAAATCAGGCTCAAAAAATCCTGCTTTTACAAAACTGCTGCGCGAAAAGCACCCCTGATAGGCAATATTATGAATCGTAAACATACAGCGGGTGCGCGTAAAAAAAGCATCTGTTTTATAAACGGTTTTTAAATAAGCAGGCAAAAGACCCGTTTGCCAATCGTGGGCGTGAATAATATCAGGGCGGAAACCTATAAATTTACAGGCTTCCAATACCGCGCGGGAAAAGAACATAAACCTTTCGTCATTATCTGCGTAATCCCCGCTTTTGGTAAAGTAGAGGTCGGGACGGTCAAAATATTTATTGGATTCCACAAAAAATACTAAAGCATTACCCCATTTAAGATAAGAGATCTGTGCCGGTTCAAGGCGGGAGCCTACCGGAATATAAAACACTCCGGGTACGGTTCTTAAAGATGAGGCATTTTTAATGTTTCTGTATCTGGGCAAAAACAAAAGGACTTTTGTTCCTCTTGTTCTGGAAAAATCCTGCGTAAGCGCACCTACTACATCTGCAAGGCCGCCCGTTTTACAAAACGGGAATGCTTCACTTGCGGCTAAAACTATATTCATAACTATCTCCTTAAAAACCGTACTATTTTAAATCTTCAAAACCTTCTTTAAGCATATCTTCTTCAATGCCCGTATCCGGCTTTGTATTTTGCGCGGGTACAACATTTTCTTTATTTCCGGCAGTACCCGCATTTTGCCCTGATGTTTCTTCAGGTTTTATATTTTGTCCGGCACTGTCTTGTTTTGCATCTGCAAAATCGCCGGAAGAATCCTGCTCTGATTCTTCCGTTTTTATTTCAGGCAGATTTCTGGTAAAAATATCTTCCTGTGTTTCAAGGGGCAAAATAGCCTGTTTTATTTCCGGCAGAACCGGCCCGAAAGGCAAATCGCTCTGAATTTCCTTAGGACCTTGATTTTCAAAAGTTTTAAGTTCCGGCAACTGCGATATGTGATTAAGCCCGAAAAGCCTTAAAAATTCATCAGTAGTACCATAAACCATAGGCTTGCCGGGGGCATCTTTACGGCCTGTTATGCGTACAAGCCCCCTGTCCATAATCTTTTCCAGCGGGGCTACAACATCAACGCCTCTTATCGCTTCAATTTCCGCCCTTGTGATAGGTTGCTTATAAGCGATAATTGCTAAAGTTTCCAAAGCGGCAGCCGAAAGTTTATCGGAAGTTTTCTCGTTAAACAAAGCACGCACCCAACGCCCGTATTCCGGTTTGGTTGACATTTGAAAACCGCCCCCCAATTCCACAATTTGTATTGCCCGCCCTGTTTGCACATATTCCTGTGCAAGAGCATTTACAATATCCTTTGTAAGTTGGATATTATGTATCTGCGCCACTTGTGAAAGTTTGGAAATACTCAAAGGTTTATCCGTTATAAAAAGCAGATTTTCTATTATCCTTTTATAATCTTCTCTTGTTAATATTTCCTCTGCGGTTTGTTTGTTATCTTGTTTAATTTCTTCCATAAATCAATTATTTTCCGTTAAAGGCTCTGCGGGGTTTTGCATAAGTTTATGATAATCCTGCCCCTGCTTTTCAGGATTCATATAAAGGCGTATTTCCGTACCTTCGCCGTCTTGTCTGGCAAGTATTTTGCCTATCTTTAAAAGTTCCAATACAGCCATAAAACAGGTTATTATGCCGCGTTTTTTTGTTTCCCCTACAAAAATTTCGTCAACAAGTATCCACGGACGGCGCTCCAAAAGATATAAAACTTTATCTATTTTTTTATCTATCGGGAATTCCTCTATCTTAAGCAAATCCGCGTGCTGGCGGCGTTCAAGATTTTCAAAAGCGCGCCGTACCGCCGCAAGCAAATCAAAAAGATGGACATTTAAAACCTTTTCGCCGTTGTCAAAGACAGGTGTTCCCTTATAAAAGTTATTTTTATATTTTTCAAAATTCGCCTGCAAATATAATGAAGCACCTTTAAACCTTTGGTATTCCACAAGTTTTTCCACCAATTCTTTGGCGGGATCGGGGCCGTCTTCTTCCGATGTCGGCACTTGGGATGGCAGTAATTGCCGCGCTTTTATTTGCATAAGAGTACTTGCCATTACCAAAAACTCTCCCGCGAGTTCCAAATTAAGTTGCTTCATAATATCCAAGTACTCAAGATACTGGGCGGTAATTTCCGATATATTTATATCGTAAATATCCAAATTATCTTTTTTTATAAGATGTAAAAGCAGGTCCATAGGGCCTTCAAACACATCTAAATGTACCCGGATTTCCTCTTTATTCATAGAACTTTCATTATATCTTTTACTTCCCTTAAAGTTTTGGCGGCGCTTTGCCTTGCCTGCTCTGCACCCTGCTTTAAGATTTTATCTAAAATGCCTCTGTCGGAAGCATAAAAATTGCGTCTTTCGTTAAATTCTTTTATATCATTTTGCATAAGTTCAAAAAGATGTTTTTTGCACGCAACGCAGCCTAAAGCACCTTGGCGGCATTCCTGCGCGCGGGCTTCATAATCAGGGTTATAGATTTTATGGAAAGCAAAAACCGTGCAACCGTCGGGATTGGCAGGGTCATTGGCGCGCTTTTTGGCAGGGTCGGTAAACATAGTCATCACTTTCTTGCGGACAGATTGCGGATCTTCGCCAAGTTCAATAGAATTGCCGTAAGATTTAGACATTTTTCTGCCGTCAAGCCCGGGCACTTTAGGTATTTTGGTAAACAGCGGTTTAGGCTCGACAAGAATATCCGTTTTATAAAGGTCGTTAAAGCGGCGCGCTATGGAGCGGGCAATTTCCACATGGGCTGTTTGGTCTTCCCCTACGGGAACATAAGCCGCTTTGTGGATTAAAATATCAGTAGCCATTAAAACCGGATAACCCAAAAAACCGAAAGAGGACATCTCAGAAAGTTCCGCTTCGCTCAGCATAGCCATTTTTTCCGCCGCGCCTTTATCCAACTGTCCGGCATATTTTTTGCGGAAAAGTTCGTTTAACTGTTCTTTGTAAGTAGGATTTCTTAAAAGCCAGCCAAGCGGAGTTATCATACCTAAAAGGGTTGTAAGTTCGCATATTTCCGGCACATGGGATTGGATAAAAATAGAACATTTTTCCGGATTTAAACCGGCCGCAAGCCAATCTATAACCATTTGAATACTGTTTGAAGCCAAATCATCGGGATTATCTGCGGCAGTAGTTAAAGCGTGCAAATCCGCCACGAAGAAAAAACATTTATGTTTATCTTGCAAATCCACAAAATTTTTTAAAGCGCCAAAGTAATTACCCAAATGTAATTTACCCGTAGGGCGCATACCGGATACTACTGTATTATTTTCAGAACTGTTCATAAAGGAACTCCTATAAAATTGGAAATTATCTTAAAAATAAAATTAAAAACAGGCGTTATGATATAATTAAATCCGCCGCTTAAAATAAGAAACAGCAAAATAAAAAAGCCGTACCGCTCAAGCCTTAAATATTTTGCCGCCATAGGTGCGGGCATAAAGAAAGAAACTATTTTACTGCCGTCTAAAGGCGGGATAGGAATAAGATTAAATACCGCCAAAACTAAATTTATCATTACCGTATAAAAAAGCAATTTTACTAATACGGGGCTGACAACTCCCAAGAAAAGTAATACTTTAAGCAAAACAGCCGCAATAAACATCAAAGCAAGATTTGTAAACGGACCGGCAAAGGCTACAAGAGCCATATCCTTCCTGCCGCCGCGCAAACGGTAATAATTGACGGGAACGGGCTTTGCCCAGCCGAACATAGGAG
>CADAXZ010000065.1 GCA_902791965.1 Candidatus Proelusimicrobium bovinum
ATGTCGTCTTACCGTGGTCCACGTGTCCGATCGTTCCCACATTAACATGCGGTTTGCTTCTCGAAAATTTCTCCTTCGCCATTGTTTTTATTCTCCTGTTAAATTATAAAGGCTGTCCCCGTAAAGGGAACAGCCTAAATTCTTATTTTGCTGCTGCAACTGTTTTCTTTTCAATAATAGTTTTAGCAACATTCGCCGGTACTTCTTCGTAGTGGCTGGGTTCCATAGTAAAGGAAGCCCTGCCCTGAGAAAGTGAACGCACCGTCGTAGCATAGCCGAACATCTCAGAAAGAGGAACTTGCGCTTTAATATATTTTGCGTTGCCTCTTTCGCCCATTTCGCCAATTTTGGCGCGGCGGGAACTTAAATCTCCCATAATGTCGCCCATATTGGCTTCAGGCGTTACGACTTCAACCTTCATAATAGGCTCCAAGAGTACGGGGGCTGCTTTTTTAGCACCTTCCTTTAAACCCATTGAAGCAGCAATCTTAAAGGCCATTTCAGAAGAGTCAACTTCGTGGAATGAACCGTCGTAAACTGCGACTTTTATATCAACTAAAGGATAGCCTGCCAAAGCACCGCTTTCCATAGCCTCGCGGCAACCCTTTTCTACGGCAGGGATATATTCGCGCGGAATACGCCCTTGCGTCCGGATTGTCTGATAAACTTGCTTTCCTGTTGTACTGTCTTGGTAATAGTTTCCCTATACGCAACTTGCGGCGCGCCGACATTTGCCTGCACATTAAACTCGCGTTTCATACGGTCAACGATAATATCCAAGTGCAATTCACCCATACCGGAAATAACAGTTTGCCCTGTTTCTTCATCAGTGCGGACGCGGAAAGTCTGGTCTTCTTCCGCCAATTTTGCCAAAGCGTTTGACATCTTATCGGAATCGTCTTTAGACTTCGGCTCAACGGCGATAGAAATAACAGGCTCAGGGAAAGTAATACTTTCAAGCACAATCGGATGATCCGGAGAGCAGAAAGTCTGTCCGACGGAAGCATTCTTTAAAGCAACCGTTGCGGCAATATCGCCTGCTCTTAAGGATTTAACTTCTTCCCTCTTATTAGCGTGCAAGCGCATAATACGGCCTACCCTTTCCTGAGCATTCTTGGACGGGAACAATACTGTATCGCCCGCATCAAGTTTACCGGAATAGATTCTGAAGAAAGATAATTTACCGACATAGGGGTCTGTCTGTATTTTGAAGAGCAAAGCACAGAAAGGATCTTTATCGGAATGTGTTCTGGTTTCTTCTTCGCCGGTATCGGGGTTAGTACCTTTTACAGGAGGAATATCCATAGGGGAAGGCAAATAGTAGCAAACCGCATCCAAAAGCGGCTGTACGCCTTTGTTCTTATAGGAAGATCCACAAATTACAGGGAAGAATTTACCCGTTAAAGTACCTCTTCTGATAGCGGCGCGGATTTCTTCAACGCTGAAATTGGTTTCGCCGTTTAAGTAGCGTTCCATAATGGAATCATCAAAATCGGCAATCTTTTCAAGCATATGGGCGCGGGCGGCTTCGGCTTCTTCTTTCAAATCAGCGGGGATTTCTTCCTCGTGGAAAGAAGCACCTGTCTGGTCGCCGTCCCAAATAACGGCTTTCATAGTGATAATATCAACCAAGCCTTTAAATTCCGATTCTGCACCTATAGGAATTTGTATCGGGCAGGCATTACCGCCTAATTTATCAACAATGGATTGGGCGGAGCGTTTAAAGTTTGCACCGATTCTGTCCATTTTGTTAATATAAGCAATTCTCGGAACACCGTATTTATCTGCTTGACGCCATACTGTTTCGGATTGGGGTTCTACACCCTGCACACCGTCAAAACAGCAAACTGCACCGTCAAGAACGCGCAAAGAGCGTTCTACTTCAGCGGTAAAGTCCACGTGTCCCGGAGTGTCAATGATGTTAAACTGGCAATCACGCCATTTGCAGTAAACAGCCGCGGAAGTAATAGTAATACCGCGTTCTCTTTCCTGTTCCATCCAGTCCGTTACGGAAGCACCGTCGTGGGTTTCCCCGATTTTGTGTGTACGGCCCGTATAATAAAGAATACGCTCCGTAGTTGTGGTCTTACCGGCATCAATGTGAGCGATAATACCGATGTTTCTGATTTTCTCTAAAGGAAATACATTATTCTCTGCCATTTATCTACCCTGAATTACCATTTAAAATGTGCAAACGCTCTGTTGGCTTCGGCCATTTTGTGGGTGTCTTCTCTCTTTTTAAAAGCAGAACCTTCTTTTTTAGCACCTAAAAGGATTTCCTCGGCTAATTTTTCAGCCATAGGTCTGCCTTTTCTGGATTGTGCAGCGCCAAGCAGCCATCTCATAGCAACGGAAGTACTTCTGATAGGTTTTACTTCCACCGGTACTTGATAAGTAGCACCGCCTACCCTTCTGGCTTTAACTTCCAAAAGCGGGCGGATATTTTCAATACAAGTATTGAATACTTCAAGCGGATCGGATTTAGTTTTTTCCTTTATAATATCCATAGCCTTAAAAACAATTTTTTCGGCTGTGGTTCTTTTGCCCTCAAAATTTATTTTATTGATAAACCTGGACATAAGTACGGAATTGTACTTGTAATCAGCGGGGGGCAAAGCCCTTCTGTCTCTGGGTCTTAAACCTTTTCTCGGCATATTAAGTTAATCTCCTATTTACCTGCTTTGGGGCGTTTTACACCGTAAAGTGAACGGCCCTGCTTTCTGTTTTCTACACCCGAAGCGTCTAATGCGCCGCGGATAATGTGATACCTTACACCAGGCAAGTCTTTAACACGGCCGCCGCGCACTAACACAATGCTGTGTTCCTGCAAATTGTGGCCTACGCCCGGAATATAAGCGGTAACTTCCATTTTGGATGTTAACTTAACACGGGCAACCTTTCTTAAAGCAGAGTTAGGCTTTTTAGGGGTTGTCGTATATACACGGGTACAAACGCCGCGTCTTTGCGGGCAAGCGTTTAAAGCGGGAGCCTTTGTTTTAAACTCCGTTTTGCTTCTGCCGTGTTTAATTAATTGATTTACTGTCGGCATTCTTTAATTTTCTCCTATTTCTTTTTTGCTTTTCTCTTCAAATTCTTCAGTGATTTCTTTTGCTGAAATACCGGTACCTGCAGGTATCAGATGCCCTACGATTACATTTTCTTTAAGGCCTTCAAGACGGTCAACCTGCCCTTTAATTGCGGCATCTGTCAAAACTTTTGTAGTTTCCTGGAAACTTGCCGCAGAGATAAAGGATTCAGATTCAAGCGAAGCCTTACTGATACCCAAAAGTATCGTTTCGGCTTGGGCTTCTCTCTTGCCTTGCGCTTTTAAGCGTCTGTTTTCTCTGTCAAATACCGATTTGTTGACTTCTTCGCCTTTAAGGAAGCGGCTGTCGCCTGCATCCTGCACACAAACATTGCCTAACATTTGTTTGACGATAACTTCAATGTGTTTATCATTGATTGTTACGCCCTGCAAACGGTAAACCTGTTGGATTGCATTGAGCAGGAACTCCTGCACTGCCTTAATGCCCTTCACGCGCAGCACATCGTGAGGGTCAGTGGCGCCGTCAGTCAGAGCATCACCGGCTAAAACTCTGTCGCCTTCGTAAACCTTTAAGTGTTTACCAGGCGGAATGCTGTAATGCTCTTCTTTGTTGATTTCATCATTCCTGAGGACAACCTCTATTTGCCCTTTCGGAGATGTTTCCAACTTTATCACACCTTCAAATTCTGCTATGATTGCGGGGTTCTTAGGATGGCGGGCTTCAAAAAGTTCCGCAATTCTGGGCAAACCGCCCGTAATATCTTTGGTAGTAGCACCGGATTCTTTAGGGATAACTGCCAAAACTTTACCTTTCTTTACATCTTCCCCGTCTTCTACAACCAAAGTTGTATCAACAGGCAGGTGGTAAATAGTTTCAGCACCTTTACCTTTTAACATAATACGCGGGTTTAAACCTTTACTCGCTGTAATTTTGCGCTCTATAACACCGGTAACCTTGTTAATTTCCCCTTGCAAGGTTCTACCTTCCATAATATCCATAAACTCAATCCTGCCGTCGTGTTCAGCAATAATCGGCTGGGATTGGGGAACCCATTCTGCCATTGTGTCGGATTTGGTTTTATCCGGCAATTCAAAATAACCTTTTACAACCTTATCTGCAATATCTTTGGCACTATATTCAATAATCTGGCCGTCTTCCACATAAATTTTTGCACCGTAAGGTATCTTTATAGGTTTTTTAATATCTTCAGATAAAATTATATTCTTAACTTTACCTTCTTTATCTTTTTCAAAAGTAAACGGGCTTTTTCTTTCAAAATCTTCTATGTCTTTTTCAGACATTCCGGATAATAAAGAATTTACCTCTGCAACATCGCTGCTCTGTATAGATATATAACCGATTCTGGAAACACAAAGCCTTTCGCCTTCTTCATTCTTTATCGTTTTTATATCCTTAAAGACTGCTTTGGCCTTAATCTTGCCTGCATTCATTAATTTGATTACAGATTTATCTATACTGGTACTTGCGTTGGTATCAAGAACAACAGATGCCGCACCGCCGATGTGGAAAGTCCTCAAAGTCAACTGCGTACCAGGCTCGCCGATAGACTGCGCCGCGATAATACCGATAGTATCACCTTTTTGTGCAGGTTTATTGGTAGCCAAACTGTCCCCGTAGCATTTTGCACATACGCCGTAGGGTGATTTGCAGGTAAGAACGGAGCGCACTCTTATAGATTCTACGCCGTTTTCATCAAGTTGTTTGGCTTGCTTTTCACTTATAATATCGCCTTTCTTAATGATAGTTTCGCCGTTTAATACCACATCTTCCAAGGAGCAGCGGCCTTTTGCCCTTTCCGATAAAGATTCCAAAGTTTCTTTACCGTCCCTTAAAGCAGTAAGTAAAACTCCGTCATCGGTATGACAATCGTCTTCCGTAATTACTAAGTTATGCCCCACATCAACAAGACGCCTTGTAAGATAACCTGCGTCGGCTGTTTTCAAAGCCGTATCGGAAAGACCTTTACGACCACCGTGGGTTGAAATAAAATATTCCAAAACCGAAAGACCTTCGCGGAAGTTAGCGGTAATAGGATTTTCAATAATTTCGCCCTGTCCGCCTTCCAACTTCTTTTGAGGTTTAGCCATCAAACCCCTCATACCTGCCAACTGGCGGACCTGCTGTCTTGAACCCCTTGCACCAGAATCGGCCATCATATAAACCGTATTGAATTTTTGCTCGCCTTCATTTACGGGTTTATCTTCCGTCTTTTTCATTTCGTCATACAAATCTACGGCAACGGCATCGGTAACTTTAGTCCAAATATCAATTACTCTGTTATACCTTTCGCCGTCGGTAATAATACCCATTTCCGCTTGTTGGTTAATGTTCTTAACGGCTTTTTCCGCTTGTTTTACCCTGTTTTCTTTCATCGCAGGGATAATCATATCCGCAACGGAGATAGATATACCCGATAAAGTAGCGTATTTATAACCGGTAGCCATAATCCTGTCAAGGAATTGTACCGTTTCATATCTGCCGTATTTTTCATAACAGTCCTTGACGAAACCTGCAAGTTCTTTCTTTCCTATATTTTTGTTTATATATCCGTAGGGCCAGTTTTTAGGCATAATTTTATTAAATAAAATACGCCCTACCGAAGTATATTTCTTCCACTTTTCAGGATCTGTTCCTTCATTATCTACGCCTGTAATGGAAGCAACTTTAATTTTAGCGTGCAGGGATACTTTACCGTATTCATAAGCAACTAAAGCATCATTTTCATCTGCAAAAACCATTCCTGCACCTTTATCGCCCTTTTTGATTTTGGTCATATAGTTAACACCCAAAACCATATCGTGTGAAGGTGCGGCAATAGGCCTGCCGGAAGCAGGAGATAAAATATTATTTGTCGCAAGCATAAGCGTACGGGCTTCAATTTGTGCTTCCAAAGTAAGAGGAACATGGACAGCCATTTGGTCGCCGTCAAAGTCTGCGTTAAAAGCGGCACAGGTTAAAGGATGAAGTTGTATTGCTTTACCTTCAATAAGTACCGGCTCAAAGGCTTGAATACCTAATCTGTGAAGTGTCGGCGCGCGGTTTAAAAGAACAGGATGGTTTTTGGTTACCTTTTCCAAAATATCCCAGATTTCGGGGCGTACACGCTCAAGCATTTTCTTGGCGGCTTTTAAAGTGATGCCCTCTTTCTTCATAAGTTCGCCGATGATAAACGGTTTAAAAAGTTCCAAAGCCATTGTTTTTGGCAAGCCGCATTGATGAAGTTTCAAATTAGGCCCTACAACAATAACGGAACGGCCGGAATAGTCAACCCTTTTACCTAAAAGGTTCTGACGGAAACGCCCGTGTTTGCCTTTAATTACATCGGAAAGTGATTTTAATGCTCTGTTGCCCGCACCTAAAAACACTTTGCCTCTTGCACCGTTTTCAATTAAGGCATCTACCGCTTCTTGAAGAAGGCGCTTTTCATTATAAATCATAACTTCAGGCGCTCTTAAAGATTCAATATGTTTAAGACGGTTATTCCTGTTAATTATTCTTCTGTATAAATCGTTCAAGTCTGAAGCGGCAAACCTTCCGCCGTCGAGCGGAACTAAAGGCCTTAAATCCGGCGGGATAACAGGCAAAACAGACATTATCATCCATTCGGGCCTGTTTCCGCTTTCTTTAAACTCTTCCATAGTTTTTATACGGCGGACTAATTTGGTCCTTTCCGATTCGCTTTGCGTATCTTTAAGTTTAGCGTGCAAAGCAGGGATTTCTTTATCAAAATCTATATCTGCCAAAAGATCCCTTATCGCTGTTGCGCCTATGCCTACTTTAAGACGGCTGCCGTATTTCTTTCTGGCTTCGCGCACCTGTGCATCACTAAGTAAATCACCTTTCTTGAAATCCGTTCTTCCGCTTACGGAATCAACAGCATCTTCCAAGACGACATAACTTGCATAGTAAACAATGCGTTCCAAGTCGGAAGTTTTCATATCTAAAAGGATGCCTATTCTGGAAGGGTTCTTCCTTAAATACCAAATATGCGCCACAGGTACGGCAAGTTCTATATGCCCCATTCTCTCGCGGCGGACTTTTGCTTCAGTAATTTCAACACCGCAGCGGTCGCAGCACATACCTTTAAATTTAACCCAGCGGTATTTGCCGCAGGAACATTCATAATCTTTTGTAGGGCCGAAAATCCTTTCGCAAAACAATCCGTCCCTTTCAGGTTTTAAAGTCCTGTAATTTATGGTTTCAGGTTTTTTTACCTCGCCGCTGGACCAAGATAAAATCTGTTCAGGGCTTGCAATGCCTAATTTGATAGCATCGAAATCAAAAAAGTTGAGTTCTCCTAATTTTTTTGTTTTTTTATTGTTATTATTTGATACATCAAACATTTTTTCTCTCCACTATTTAGCAGATGCTTCTTTTTTATCGGCGTTTTGGGATTTTTGCTCATCTTCTTTGTTTTCTTTAAGCAATTCAACGCTTAAGCCTAATGCCTGAAGTTCTTTTACAAGTACTTTAAATGATTCCGGCACACCCGGCTGGCTGGGCAGTTCGCCTTTTACGATTGATTCGTACATTTTCGTCCTGCCGACAAAATCATCTGATTTTACGGTTAAAAACTCCTGTAATGTATATGTCGCGCCATAACCTTCTATAGCCCATACTTCCATTTCACCGAATCTCTGTCCGCCAAACTGTGCTTTACCGCCTAAAGGCTGCCTTGTAATAAGGCTGTAAGGCCCTGTCGATCTGGAGTGGACTTTATCTTCAACCAAGTGGTTGAGTTTCATCATATACATATAACCGATGGTTACTTTTTCCTCAAACGGTTCACCTGTTCTGCCGTCATAAAGCGTAATACGGCAATAATCATCCGGCAGATATTTTTCAGGCACGCCTTTAGCCCTTAAGGCATCTTTGGCTTTGCGGACCTGTTCTATTACTTCTGCTTCACTCGGGCCGTCAAATACAGGTGTAGCAGTATGTATATTCAAATGATGTGCCGCCCAGCCTAACATAATTTCAAAAAGCTGGCCGACATTCATCCTTGAAGGAATACCTAACGGAGAAAGCACAACATCAAGCGGTGTACCGTCCGGCAGGAAAGGCATATCTTCTTCAGGTAAAATTCTTGCTACGATACCTTTATTACCGTGGCGGCCTGACATTTTATCGCCGACTTGGATTTTGCGTTTTGAAGCAATAAATACCTTTACGGATTTATTAACTGTTACGGATAATTCATCACCCTTGGAAGAGAAGTCCTTTTCCCTTTCATAATGTTCAAGTAAGCGTTTTTCAAGAATTTTGTAGAAATTAAGTGTAGATTCTTCTGCTTTCTGTAAGTCGGCCGGTTTAGTGTTAGCCCTTACATAATCAATAGCACGCTTCTTCTGTTCTTTTAAATCTTCTAATTTGAGTTTCATTTCGGTATCAAGTGCTTTTAATTTAGCCTTTTCTTCCGCTTTAGTTAATTTTTCCTTGCGGACAGATACTCTTGTACCGATTA
>CADAXZ010000066.1 GCA_902791965.1 Candidatus Proelusimicrobium bovinum
AAAAATAAGGTTTTGAAACTGTTTCAAACGCGCGGGCAATATTTGCATTACCGCCTATATTCCTGTTATGGCGGATATGTTTTATATTAGGGTGCTTAGAGCAAAGTTCTTTAAGATAATCACTCGTGCCGTCTGTTGAACAGTTATTCAAAACGGTAATATCTAAATCTTTAACTGGCGAAGTTTCTGCCAAAAGTTGCTTAAAAGTGTTTTGTAAAAAAGGCTTGCGGTTATATGTGATTAAGATAATTTCCAAAGTATCTTTAAGCATTTTTTCCCCCGTTAATCAAAATTTGTTCTGCCTTTTTTATTTCTTTTTCCTGTTTTTTCTTTCTTATATAATATGACGGTAAAGAAAAATAAGAACGCAAATACATTAAATTAAAAGTAAAATTTTGCCTGCGGTTAAAAACAGGTTTCAGAGAGGTATAATTTTCCTTATAATTATTACATCCTACATTATTCCAAGTGATAAGGCTTGCCATCTGCCGCCAAAAAGGAACATTAGGGCGGCAGGCTGCTATGGCTTGTGCGCGCTTTTGCGTGTCTTGGATAAGTTCGCAGGATTTATAATAGCCTACTTCCAAAAATTTATATCTTTGGCTTGGCGGCAAATGCGGCATAAAGCGGTTGATTAAAGGCAGGGTTTTAGATTCTAAGTCCGTATTCTTTTTAAAATCTATATTATCGTTTTCACCTTTTACTCTTTTTACGATATTTCCGTTAACCGTAATAACTTTGCCGTCTTTATTTATAACTTCCGCCACCGCGGCAAGATGAGGAAACCAGTTAGGTATATTATTATAAATATTTGTAAGCACTTGCGGGGTAATATTTTCCGTTTTATGTATGGCTGCCGGCAGGAAAGTTAACAGACGATACATATTAGGGAAAGTTCCGTCGCCGTTAGTAAATTGCGTATTAACAATAATTAAATCAGCCTGCTGGCTTATTGCGTTTTCAACATCCTGCCAAGCGGAAAAATCGTAAGTATCGTCATCACAAAGGGGCCAAAAATAAGGCTTTTGTGCAATTTCAAAAATCTTTGCGATATTTGCGTTAGGGCCGATATTTTTGTTATTGCGGATAATTTTTAAATTGGGATGTTTCTGTTTAAATTCCGCAAGCAGTGCCGGTGTAGCGTCGGTTGAATTATTATCTATAACGGTAATATCCAATTCTTTTACTGGAGAGTTCCCCGCAAATAATGTTTTTAAAGTTTTTTCCAAGCAGGTTTTGCGGTTATAAGTAATTAAAATAATTTCCAAAACATCTTTAAGCATTTTTTGCCTCTTTTAAACGGTCATAAAGTTTTGACATACCTTCTTGGTAGGATGTAAATTTAAAATCCGGCAATAAATTGCTTAAAAGGGCGGTATCACAAGTATATTGCTTATTAAAACCTTCTTGTTTAAAATCTATCCGGCAATTTGATTTAAACAGTTGTTTTGACATTTCCGCAAGTTCTTTTATTGAAATATCCTGCCTGCAGGCTGTATTTATAAACTTTTGCTTGGGCATATTTTCAACAAAACGGCAGACTATGCGGCAAAAATCTTCTATATAAATAAAACTAAAAATTACATTTTGGTTAAGCGTAATGGTTTTACCGTCTAAAATATTATTTAAAATACAAGTAGTTACCCGTGTAGGGTTTTCCCCTGCGCCGTATATACCGAATATCCTTAAATCAACGGCGTTTGGCATAGTTTCTATTTTTTTTGATATTTGGTATTTACAGTAGCCGTAAGGGTCTGCGGGAATACTTTGTCCGAAATCTGTTTCTTTTACTTTGATTAAAGGGCGGCTTTTATCATATTCCGCACCGCTACCGAAGGTTATTATAGGTACTGCGCTTTGCGCCAGATTATCAAACATAACTATATTGGGGCGGGCAACCTGTTCTGCGGTATCATTAGGGTTTATCCTTACGCCCAAAGCCGCAGAGTGGATAATCAAATCAATTTTATTTGAGGCGAGGTATTTTGCCGTTGCATTTTTATCCAAAAGGTTAAGTTCCCTGCTGCGCGGGGCAAGCACATTCCAGCCTTGCTGAAGATAAGGCTTTAAATTACTGCCCAAAAAACCGCCTGAGCCGGTAAGTAAAATGGTTTTCATAAACTGACTAAAAATTTATCAATTTTTTTCTTGAGATTTGCAAGCCCCAAATGTTCCTGTATATATTTGCGGCTGCCGATTATGTGGGAGAATACATCATTTACCGCAACAGGCAAAAACTTTGCCGCAAGGCCGCTTGGCGCTATAACTTCGCTTACTGCGGAAGCCAGCCCGCCGATTATATTGTGTTCTTCCACAGTAATTACCGGCATACCTTTGCGGATTAAAGATAATATTTTTTCTTTATCAAAAGGTTTTAAAGTATGCGCACTTAACAAAAGCGGGCTTTTACCTTCTTTTTGGTATTGTAAGGCGGTATTATAGGCATCTTCCAGCATATTGCTTGTTGCAATAATAGCAAAATCTGTTCCCTCAATAACAGTGCTGAATTTACCCGCTTGGGTTTTATAATTAAAACGGGGTTCTCCGCGTTTGGCAAGGCGCATATATACAGGGCCTTTATGGCTTACGCTGTATCTTACAATATCTTCCGTTTCGTTAAGGCTGCCGGGCGCAAAAACCGTCATATTAGGCAAAGTACGCATAATTGCCAAATCATCTAAAGCGTGGTGTGTTGCACCCGCAGGGCCATAACTTAACCCCGCACCTACACCGACGATACGGACATTCGTGTTCATATAAGCGCAATCAACTTTTATCTGTTCGTAAGGACGGGAAACTGCAAAAGGAATTATACTGTAAACATAAGGTATTTTGCCGTTTAAAGCCAACCCCGCTGCCATACTTATCGAATTTTGTTCCGCTATGCCCGCATTTATAAATCTTTCCGGAAATTCCTGCGCAAAAGGTTCTAAAACCGCGTAGCCTAAATCGGGCGTTATTAAAAATATATCTTTGTTTTTGCGGGCTTCTTCCACGAGTGTTTTAAGGAAAGTATTTCTCATTTCGTTTTCCCCTTTTCTGCGGCATCAAGTTCTGAGTATGCTTGTTTTAATTCTTCCTCATTAGGTGATTTATAATGCCATTTAAGTTGGTTTTCCATATAGGAAATGCCGTGCCCTTTAACGGTGCGGGCAATAATTGCCTTAGGGCCGTTTTGCGGTTTTAGCAGTAAATCTTCTAACTGTTTTAAGTCGTGCCCGTCAGCAGGGTAAGTTTCCCAGCCGAAGGCCTTAAATTTAGCCTCTAAAGTATCTAAAGGCATAATATCGCTTGTCGTGCCAAATCCCTGTAAATTATTGGCATCAATTACCAATATAAGATTTTTTACTTTTAAAGCAGCGGCTAAGGCAGCGGCTTCCCAAACAGAGCCTTCCTGCGTTTCTCCGTCGCCCTGCACTACAAAAACTTTATATTTGGGCTTGGCTAAAGCCATTCCTAAACCCAGTGAAAGCCCGTGCCCCAAAGAGCCTGCCGAGGCATCAATACCTGCTACGGAATCCTTATCTAAATGCCCGGGTAATATTCCGCCGTCAATATAGTATCGGTCGAGATATTCTTTGGGCAGAAGGCCGAACTCCGCTAAAGTGCTGTAAAGGGCTGTGCTTGCGTGTCCTTTTGATAAAATTACTTTATCCCTGTCGGCAGATTTAATATTTTGCGGGGTTATGTTTGCCGCTTTAGCGTAAATAACATATAAAATATCTGCGGCGGAAATGGCCGAGCCTACATGCGACGCATAAGAATAATGCGCCATACGCAAAATATTTTTTTTAATATCGGTTAAACTCATTTATTGTCCCACTTTTCAGTTTTTTCCGCTATAAAATTTTTGAAAGTTTCTATCGTTTTATTGATATTTTCTTCCGTAAGGCCGGGCCATACTCCTACCCAGAAACTGCCATTCATAACCTTGTCGGTATTGGGCAACATTTTATAATGTTCTTCCGTCAAATCTTTTGAGTTTAAAAGTTTGGAATCGTTTATCCTTAAAGCAATATCATCTTCCGTCAAAGCGGGCTGCCTTAAAAGATTGCCGGCAAATAACTGCCTTGTACCTACGGAATGTTCTTCCAAATATTTACAGAGTTCTATTTTATTAAAGCCCGCATCTTCTTTTACCGTCAGCAGAAAACCAAACCAACTCGGCTCTGCTTTGCTGTCCCATTGCGGCAAAATAAAATATTTTTCAAAAGGTTTAAGGCCCATAAATAACTGCGTAAAGTTCTTTTTGCGCTGCTCAATAAATGAGGGCAGTTTTTTTAACTGTGCCAAAGCGCAGGCGGCCTGCCAATCCGTAATTTTTAAATTATAACCCAAATGGGAATAAGTATATTTATGGTCATATCCGAAAGGGAGTTTGCCAAGCTGCATATTAAAGCGGTTTTTGCAGGTGTTATCTTTGCCGGGAGCACACCAGCAGTCGCGCCCCCAATCCCTAAAGGACATTAAAAGACGGTAAAGCATAGTATCGTTTGTGATAACAGCGCCGCCTTCCCCCATAGTTATATGGTGCGCGGGGTAGAAACTGAAAGTGCCTATATGCCCGAAAGTACCTGTAAATTTGCCGTCCCATTTTGCGCCTAAAGCGTCGCAGTTATCTTCAATCAGCCAAAGATTATGTTTTTGGCAGAACGGTAAAATTTCATCTAAATTAAACGGGTTGCCTAAAGTATGCGCCACAAAAACGGCTTTTGTTTTTGGGCTTAAAGCCTTTTCTATTTGGCTTGCATTGATATTATGGGTATTTATATCAACATCAACAAAAACGGGGACAAGCCCGTTTTGTATTATTGGTGCTACCGTCGTGGGAAAACCTGCCGCTACGGTTATTACTTCGTCGCCGCGTTTAATGCGTTTTTCCCCTAATTTATGGGATGTTAAAGCCGATAACGCAAGTAAATTTGCACTTGAGCCTGAATTGACGCTTAAAGCGTGTTTTACACCTAAAAAGGCGGCAAATTCTTTTTCAAACTGTTCGTTAAAGCGGCCTGTTGTAAGCCACATATCAAGCGTGGCATCAAGCATATTATCAAGTTCGGCTTCGCCAAGTACTTTTCCGCTTGCGGCTATATAAGTGCGTTTGGCTTTCTTTTGTTGTGCCTTGTAATATTTCCTGCCTAAATTTTTAATCAGTTTCCTTGTTAAGTTTTCCATAATTTTCCGTATATTCCTTTATTTGTTTAAGAGTAAATTCTGCTATATCTGCACCGTCGTAAAAGTGTTTGTACCACAAGGCGGTTTGCTCTACGGCTTTATCAAAAGCGTAAACGGGATGCCAGTTAAGTTCTTTTGCGGCTTTTGTAATATCCAAATTAAGCAATTTTGCCTCGTGCGGGTGTTTGCCGCCTTCGGTGCGGTATTTGCCGCAGCCCCAAACCGTAATGAATTTTTTAACCAAATCTTCCACGGTGCGTACATCTGCCGGATTAGGGCCGAAGTTCCAACCTTGCGCAAATTTAACATCAGCGTAAGCCTTTTTTGCAACAAGCATATAGCCGAAAAGCGGCTCAAGCACATGCTGCCAAGGGCGGGTAGCGTAAGGATTTCTTAAAACAATTTCTTTATTTTGGCTTAAAGCCCTTGCGCAATCGGGTACTATTCTATCCAAAGCATAATCCCCGCCGCCGATAACATTTCCGGCGCGGCAACTTGCCAAGGCTACGCAATGTGTTTTGCCGTAATCTTCGGGGTTGAAGAATGAGCGGCGGTAGCAGTTTGCCAAAAGTTCCGCCATACCTTTTGAAGCGCTGTAAGGGTCAAAACCGCCCATAGGGTCGGTTTCCTTATACGGGGTATTGGTTTCGCGGTTTTCGTAGCATTTATCGCTGGTAACATTTAAAATAACTTTTACCGACGGTGTTTTGCGTACCGCTTCAAATACATTTGCGCTGCCTATAACATTTGTTTTTAAGGTTAAGACAGGCTCTTTATAAGAAAGCCTTACAAGCGGTTGCGCCGCGAGATGAAAAACTATATCGGGCTTAAAGGATGTCATTTCCGCGGTAAGTTTATTTTCATCTAAAATATCGCCGAAAACGCTTTGCATTTTGTCTTTTAAATTAAGCAGATTAAACAAAGCGGGCTTTGTGTTAGGCTCAAGGGAATATCCTTTAACTTCCGCGCCGGACATTAGCATAACTGCGCAAAGCCAAGAGCCTTTAAACCCCGTATGCCCCGTTATAAAAACTTTTTTGCCTTTATAGAAGTTTTGCATATTTTCCCTACCAAACTTTCCACGGTGCTTTGCCGCTGTTCCAGAGTTCTTCAAGTTGGTTTTTATCGCGCAGGGCGTCCATAGGCTTCCAAAAGCCTTCGTGTTTGAAAGAAATTAACTGCCCGTCTTTGGCTAAATTTTCCAAAGGTTCTCTTTCCCAAACGGAGGAAGTATCATTTGCAGGGATATAGTCAAAAATTTTCGGTTCAAGTACAAAAAAACCTGCGTTTATCCAGCCGCCGTCGCCTTTGGGTTTTTCCTTAAAGGACTTAATTGTACCGTCTTCTGCAATATCCATAGCACCAAAGCGGCCTTCCGGCTGCACTGTGGTAACGGTGGCAAGTTTGCCTGATTTTTTATGAAATTCCAAAAGTTCTTTTAAATTTACATTACTTACGCCGTCGCCGTAGGTAAGCATAAAAGTTCCGTCTTTTAAAAACTCCTGTGCTTTTTTAATGCGCCCGCCGGTCATTGTGTTAAGGCCGGTATCAAGGATTGTAATCTTCCACGGCTCGGCTTTGTGGTTAAGGGTTTGGATAGTGTTTGTGCGGAGGTCTATTGATAAATCTGAATTGTGCATAAAATAATCGGCAAAATATTCTTTTATTACATAACTTTTATATCCCGCAAGGATGATAAAATCATTTATTCCGTAGGCGGAATAGGACTTCATAATATGCCAAAGGATAGGTTTTTCGCCGATTTCTATCATCGGTTTCGGGCGCAGGTGGGATTCTTCGGAAATTCTTGTACCCAGCCCGCCCGCAAGAATAACTGCTTTCATAGTAAAGGCCTCCTTAAATGTATTATATATATTATAGCAAATGGTATTTATTGAGTATAAAACGAAACCCGCAATATTTATTTACCTTAAAAAATACAAGCAGTTAAATATATTTAATGCTGTTAACACTTGCGATGTATATTTCTGCCGATTTACCTTCCGAATTAAAAAAGCGAAACGCATTAAAATGATTTGATTGTCGGATTTATCTTTTAGATAATAGGTCATAAATATTTACACTTACGGAATATTATGGGCAAAGGGAAAATCTATGAATAAATATACACTAACTGCGGCAGTATTGTTATGGGGCGCTGTTATTACCTCCGCTTACTCTGCTGATATAGAATACAAATAACGGTCATAGAGATACAGTTAAACTGTTAATAAAAAACGGATCGGAAATTAATACACAAGATAATATATGTAATACCGCATTGGATTATGCCGAAAGAGATGCCAAAGATACAAAATTAGTTGAATATCTAAAATCCAAGGGCGCAAAAAGCGGTAAAACAATAAAAGGCTGCACGCCCGAAGAATAAGAAGTTTTTAATAATTCCGGTTATATAATAAAAAAGTCCTGCTGATAACAGCGG
>CADAXZ010000067.1 GCA_902791965.1 Candidatus Proelusimicrobium bovinum
CCCTATTTTCTTACAACATTATATTAATATGTTTTGGGATTTATGGAGTATGATTTTACCTATCCGGAACACGCCGTAAATTACGGTTATGAAGCAGGCCTAAACCTTGAATATTTAGTAAGAGAAGGCGTAACAGCCAAATTTATGGCCTTGTTCAGGGATTACTGTTATACAACAAAGAAATTATATACGGATTTGGATTATTCCCTGGAACTTGATGCAAGAATGGATGTTTTGGTACTAAAGAATTTGGCTGTCGCTCCGTTTATAAATTACTATACGGCGCAAGGCAAATATGTAGGCCCGCGGGGCGAAAACCTTTATATAGGGGTTTCGTTCTCTTTCAGCCATACATTTATAGCGGCTAAATAAATTTAAGCAAATAAATAAATTACAAGCCCGCCTTAACGGCGGGTTTTGTTTTATTTCATAAAATATAAAATTTTCCCTTAATCTTATAAAGTTGTAAAATATAAGTATGATAAACGAAAGCCTTATTTTTGACAATCTTACTAAAACCAAATCCGCCGGCAGGCAAGAGATTTTAGATATTCTTACACAGGCACGCGAACTTAAAGGGATTTCCTTCACCCAAGCCGCCGCCCTGCTTAATCTGCAAGATAAAGAACTTCTTGAAGAACTTTTCAATACAGCAAAATATATCAAAACGCAAATTTACGGCAACAGGCTTGTTTTGTTTGCGCCTTTATATATTTCCAATGTATGTTTTAACGAGTGCTTATATTGTGCATTCAGGGCATCCAACAAAGAACTGCACCGCAAAGCCCTTAACCAAGAGGAGATAAAACAGGAAGTTTCCGTCCTGCTTAAACAAGGCCATAAGAGGATACTTATGGTGGCAGGGGAATCATATACCGGCCAAGGCCTTAAATATGTTTTTGATTCCGTAGATTCCATTTATCAGGTGCGCGAAGGCAACAGCAATATCAGGCGTGTAAATGTAAATATAGCCCCGCTTACCTTGGAAGAATTTAAAGAACTTAAAAAACATAATATAGGTACTTTCCAACTGTTTCAAGAAACTTACCATAAAGATACCTACCGCAAAATGCACATAAGCGGCAAAAAAGCAGATTATGATTTTAGGCTTACCGCTATGCACCGCGCTATGCAGGCAGGGATAAGTGATGTCGGTATAGGTGCGCTTTTGGGCCTTTACGACTACAAATTTGAAGTGCTTGCTATGCTGCTGCACATTAAAGATTTGGAAGATAAATTCGGCGTAGGGCCGCATACGATTTCCGTTCCCAGAATAGAGCCGGCTTGCGGCTCAACCGTAAGCGAAAACCCGCCTTATGCCGTAAGCGATGATGATTTTAAAAAGATTATAGCCGTTTTAAGATTGGCTGTACCTTATACAGGCATAATTTTAAGCACAAGGGAAACGCCCGCTATGCGCACAGCCGCTTTTGAACTTGGCATATCGCAACTTTCCGGCGGAAGCAAAACAAATCCTGGCGGATATGAAGATGACACCGCCCACGAACAGTTTACCCGCGGCGATAACCGCTCCTTACAGCAGGTTATAGAAGATATAGTAGACCACGGATATATCCCGTCTTTCTGCACCGGCTGCTACCGTTTGGGCAGAGTAGGCAAGGATTTTATGGACTTGGCAAAACCCGGCCTGATAAAGGCGCATTGTCTGCCTAATGCTATGTTTACTTTTGCGGAATATCTTTATGATTTTGCACCAGAACATTTAAGGCAAAAAGGCCTTGCGCTTATAGATAAAATGATGAAAGATTTACCCCCCGCCCGCGCCGAGCAGACCAAAATAAATTTGGCTAAAGTGGCAAAAGGCGAAAGGGATATTTACTTTTAAGTTTTTATCCGCAAACACAAAATTTAAAGCCCCGTCAAAGTGCGGGGCTTTTTTACGGTTAAATTCTAATCTTACTATTTACCGGATTTGCGGCGGTTGCAGTCTTTACAGAGCATTTGGCAGTTTTCAGCAGTAGTATGTCCGCCTTTGCTCCAAGGGGTTATGTGGTCGGCCTCCATTTGTTCAAGTGCAAAATGTTTGCCGCATTTGGCACAGATACCTTTTTGCTTTTCGTAAGTCTGCCGTTTGATTTTATCGCTGAAAAGCCGCAAATTTAAACTGCGTTCATTACCGGTAAGCACATAATCGTAAATGCCTTTTTTATTGCCGACATCTTCATCTTCCATTAAAAGCGAGATTTGCTTTTCTAACTCTGCGGTATCAAATTTGCCGTCTTTATATTTGTTGTACAAAAAGCCCCAGTTTACGCCTTTCATTTCCCTGCGGTAATTTACAAAAGTAAGTTTTACCCAATTTATCACACTTTGAAAATAAAGCCAAAGTTCATTGGCGTTTTGGTCGTGCTGGTGGTTTGCCATATAAACTTTTACATTGCCGTTTGAAAGCCAGTTTATTGCCGTTTCCAAATAATCCTGGCGGATAGGCGAGCCGTTTAAATAATTGCTTGCCAAACCGTAAGCAGGGCCGTTCGTTTTGGAAAAATACCTTTTTGCGTCGCTTACAAATGGGCCGTGATATATGGCGTTTAAAAGTTCCTGCTCGGTAAGTTCTTCCCCTGCGATATTGATAGTTTCAAACCAATCAAGTTTTTCGCTGTCTGTACCCTGGCAGAAATAGACCATAAGTTTATAATTTAAGATTTTTTCCTTTATATCCTGCGGCTGGTTGTGAATATACTTCATATCAAAAGCAAAATCCCCGTTGATGTATTGGCAGAGCGATATTGTGCGCTGCTGGCCGTCTATAACTTCAAAGCCGCCGTCCTCCCTTACAGCCCAATACATTACATTTAAAGGAAAACCCTTCATAACGGTATCTATTACGGCTTCACGCTGTTTTTCCTTATAGATAAACTCCCTTTGGTAAGGCGGTCTTATATCCAGTTTACCGCCGTAGCCGACAACTCCGCCTTCGGCATTATCTTTGTAGCCTTCGGTAAGTTCTTTTACCGTGATTTCTTTAAGTTCTATCTTCATTATTTGCCCCTTTTGCGTTTGATTAGTATTCGTCTGTATAATTGTTTACCGTTTATGATATTTATGTCATCAGCTTCCTGCTTGCCGTCGTGATAACGGCTATCGCCTAAAATTTCAAATTGGTCGGGGTTGTATTTATCCAAAAAAGTTATAGGCACGCCCATAATGCCGTAATAATCGCAAGGGATATCGTTTGTTTTATCTACATTGATTGCGTCGTAATTATCATATTTGGGATAATCTTGCGGATTATAGTTTTTGTATAAGATAAGTTCCTCGTGCCTTTTGGAAATATCAAGATTGGTAAACCAGCAAGCCATAATATGCTTTAGTTTTTTACCGTCTATAAGTTTTTCGTACTTTTCTTCTTTTTCGGGGAGTACAAGCCACATATCTTTATTTATATTCCTGTAGCCAAGCCAAATTTTATTATCTTTTATAAGATGAAAAATCTCTTTATAAGTTATGGCATTTTTATTACCTATAATTATAAATTTTTTATTGTATTCCATAAGTTGTGCCACATATTCCCTGAATAAAGAAAACGGCGGATTTGTTATAACTATATCGGCTTGTTTTAACAGTTCTATACACTCCTGCGAGCGGAAGTCCCCGTCGCCTTTAAGGTGTCTTATGCCGATTTCTTCGGGGTCGGGTACATTGCCGCCTTTTTTATTGCCGATATATTCCAAATAGATAGCCTGTTCACAGTCGTTTTGGCTGAATAAATCCCTGTTTTGGTTTTTATAGCAGGTTGTGATAAGTTTTTTAAGCCCCAAATGCTCAAAATTGTAGGAAAAGTAATGAAAGAAGTTGCTTATTCTCGGGTCGTCGCAGTTGCATAGAATTGTTTTACCTTTAAAATAGGGTTTATAGTGTTTCATTTCTTCTTCTATGTCTGCAAGTTGTGTGTAAAACTCGTCATTTTTATTTTTGCGCGCAGTCCTTAATCGTTCATTTGCCATTATCCCCCCCAATAGGAATATGAAGAATAAGAGCAAATAAAAACGGCTGCTAATGCCAACACTTATCAGGGAATTGACAATAACAGCCGTAGCCCTTGCCATACCATAGGTACGGCAAAGGGCATTCGGCATATAAAAAACGGGTAATTAGGCCGTTAATTATACACCTAAAACGACTGTTTTTGGACCTGATAAGTCTTTAGTTGCCTAAAGTCCTCCTATTCTTCATAGGATTCCAAAAACAGAAAAATTGTATAAGCCGCAAATGCGGCACACCGGTAATAAATACCGATAATTAATTATAGCAAATCCGCCTTAATAAATATTTATTCAGCCATAAAAAAGCCCGCCGTTAAGCGGGCTTTAAATTTTGTTTTATTAAGGCTTTAATTATTATTTATAAAGCATAAACCGTACTTATACGGCAAATGCCCTAATATAAAAAATACCTTAAAGTTTACGGCTGAAGCCTGTCCATTAACCTCGGGAACGGTATTGTTTCCCTGACATGCGGCAAACCGCAAATCCACGCAACAGCCCTTTCTATACCCATACCGAAACCGCTGTGCGGCACGCTGCCGTATTTGCGCAAATCAAGATACCAGGAGAAGTCTTTTTCGTCAAGGCCTTGCTCTTTAATGCGCTTTACCAAAGTTTCATAATCTTCTTCCCTTTGGCTGCCGCCGATAATTTCGCCATATCCTTCCGGCCCGATAACATCAACAGCCAAAGCAAGGCGGTCGTCTTCTGGGTCGCGTTTCATATAAAAGGCTTTGATAGCCGCAGGATAGCGGTGTATCATAACGGGGCGGTCAAAGTTTTTGGAGATTATAGTTTCTTCGTCGCCGCCTATATCACCGCCCCACTCGGTCGGGTTGCCGTTTTTATTTAAGAAAGGTTTTTTAATGTTTTCAAGTTTGCTTATGTCGCGGCCCAAAACTTCAAGTTCCTTGCGGCAGTTTTTAAGTACCTTTTCCACGATATAGCAGATAAAATCTTCCGCTAAATCCATATCGTCGTTTAAGTCATTAAAAGCAACTTCCGGCTCTACCATCCAAAACTCCGTAAGATGTCTGCGGGTTTTGGATTTTTCCGCCCTGAATGTCGGCCCGAAGCAGTAAATCTTGCCAAGGGCCATAGCGGAGGCTTCCCCGTACAACTGCCCGCTTTGCGATAAAAGCGCTTTTTGACCGAAGTAGTCCGTTTCAAACAGCGTGCTTGTACCCTCGCAGGCCGAAGGCGTTAAAATCGGGGAATCCACCAAAATAAAACCGTTATTTTTAAAATATTCGCGTATGGAGAAAATAATTTCGTCCCTTATTTTTAAAATTGCCACTTGGCGGCTTGAGCGCAGCCATAAATGGCGGTTATCCATTAAAAATGCCGTACCGTGTTCTTTAGGCGATATAGGGTAATCTTTTGCCATTTGCAGAACTTTTATATCTTTTACGCCTAATTCAAACCCCAAAGGAGAGCGTTTATCTTCCCTTACCATACCGGTAATTTCTACCGAAGATTCCTGCGTAATTTTATCTGCAAGTTCAAAAACTTCCGCCGGAACATCCCCTTTAAAAACTACGCATTGGATAATACCGCTGCCGTCCCTTAACTGTAAAAAATGTAATTTACCGCTTGAGCGTTTATTGTAAAGCCAGCCCTTTAAAGTAATTTCCTTGCCGACATAAGTGCCGACATCTTTAACGCGAATTTTATTTAACATAAATCTACCTCTGATATTACTGCCGTATATATCTATTTTACCAAAATAAATAAGGCCGGTATACAGACCGGCCGTCAAATCTGGTGGACGTGATGGGAGTCGAACCCACGACCTCTTCGTTGCGAACGAAGCGCTCTCCCAACTGAGCTACACGCCCGTTTAACTTTTAATATTATAACATTTTTCCTATTAAGGTTTAAAGGAACTTTCAGGCAGGGTAAAGCAAAGATAATAATTGCTATAATTTTTATAAGGTTTTTATTTAAAAAACTTTTTTAATTTTTTTGTGATACTTTTTTCCCCCAAGCGTATACAGGGTGGAGGCCGATAATGAACTTTGAACAGGTTTATAACGATTATTTCGGACGGTTATACTCTTATATAAGAGCAAGGATTTATAACGAAACCCAAGCCGATGACATCTGTTCCGAAATCTGGCAGACAGTATTTGAAAAGCAAGACTCTTTTGACGAAAGTAAAGGCAACTGCGAACAATGGCTTTTTACCATAGCGCGCAATAAAGTAAACAGCCATTTCCGCCTTTATCATATAAAGAATTTCTTTTCCTTTAGTGATAAAGAAGAAAATTTACCCTCAAAAGAAAGCCAGCCCCTAAATGAACTTGACAAAGAGGAAGATATAAAACAGTTAAACGCCGCCTTAAGCACGCTTAACCAAAAAGAGCGGGATTTAATTTCGCTAAAGTTTTTTTCTTCCTTAAACAACAGGGAAATTTCCGCGGTAGTTTCCTTAAGTGAAAGCAATGTCGGCACGATATTAAACAGAGCAATGACAAAAATAAGAACCTTTATGGAGGATTTATGAAATATACTGACGAGGAAATTATCAATAAATTTTCCAAGGTTGACTTTGATAAAACCGGCTATAAAAAACAGGCTATCTTTAACAAAGTAGCCCAAAAATGCGCCGGAAGGAGAACTACTATGAAAAAGTATCACTTATTAATTGCGGCAGCCGCAATAGTATTGGTAGCCGTACCGGCTTTGATGATGACTTCCGGCGTTAAATACGGTAATATCGCCCAAAAACAGGATGAGCCGGCAAAAAATACTGATCAGGTTTCCCAACCTATACAAAACCCGCAAACTGCCCAAACAACGGCAGAAGTTTTAGATGCAACAGCCGCCGTTGAAACAGTTCAAGAACTTGAAACAGACAGGGCTAATATTCCGGCCGAATCTGCCGCAGTTAAAGGCGGAGATATGTACGATTCCGCCGCAAAAGATGCTGCTAATATGAAGCAAACAGCAAATATCCGCCCCGCTTACGAAGAAGAAACGCACAGAGCGCGAGTAGAAAAAGAAAGAATGCACATAGCGCAAATGGAGCAAACAGAAAGAATGGGCCTGATGAGAGAATCTGCCGGTATGCCTATGAGGGCTTCCTATAAATCCGCACGCGCACCTATGGCAGGCGGTTCTATGGGCAGAGGCGGCGTTGCTTTAATGGCATTAGATGCGGCATACCAACAGCCGGTGCAACTTTCCCAAGATACAAAAGGCTATAACGAAAACGGATTTAAAAAAGCCTCTTTAGAGCCGCTTTCAACTTTCTCGGCTGATGTTGATACTGCTTCCTACAATATGCTTAAGGAACAAATTAACCGCGGCTGGCGCATACAAAAAGACGGCGTAAGGACGGAAGCACTTATAAATAATTTTGCCTATAATTATCCCGCACCGCAAGGTAATGATCCTATCGGCATAAATATAGAATATGCCCCCGCGCCTTGGAACGCCAACAACCAACTTGTAAAAATAGGCGTAAAAGCAAAAGAAATTAACAAGAAAGACCTTCCGCAAAGCAACCTTGTATTTTTGATTGATGTTTCCGGCTCTATGAGAAGCGATAACAGATTGCCTTTGGTAAAACAAGCCTTTAAAATGCTTTTGGAACAATTAGATAAAAACGATATTGTTTCCATAGTAACTTATGCTTCAGGCGTTAATGTAAGACTTGACGGCGCAAGAGTGCAGGATAAACAAAAAATTATTGAGGTTATTGACTCTCTGTATGCAGGAGGCGCAACCTCCGGCGAAGAAGGCCTTAAACGCGCATACGAAACCGCTAAAAAGAACTATCTGCGCAAAGGCAATAACAGGATTATCATTGCAAGCGACGGCGATTTTAATGTCGGCAATTCCACCGTACAGGCACTTGAAAAACAGGTAAGCGACGCAAAAGAAAGCGGAGTATTTATAAGTGCTTTGGGATTCGGTATGGGTAATTACAGGGATAATATGATGGAAACTATCGCTGATAAAGGCAACGGTAATTATGCCTATATCAATGACCTTAAAGCCGCCCAGAAAGCCTTAGTAAGGGAATTTGGCGGAACAATGTTTACCGTAGCGAAAGATGTTAAATTCCAAGTGGAATTTAACCCCGCTAATGTGGAAGAATACCGCCTTATCGGTTATGAAAAACGTCTGCTTAATAATGAGGATTTCAACGACGATAAAAAAGATGCCGGAGAAGTAGGGGCGGGCCACAGCGTTACCGTACTTTACGAAATACGCCCCGCAGGCAGCGCGGAAAAGCAGGATATTGACCCGCTTAAATACGCCAAGACGCAATATACCGACAAAAACGAAATATTAACCGTAAAGATGAGATATAAAGACCCTGACGGCGACACCAGCAAACTTATCAGCAAAACGCTTAATAAAAAAGACTTAAAAGCCTTTGATAAGACAAGCGAAGATTTCCGCTTTGCTGCTGCGGCGGCGGCCTTCGGACAGTTGGTAAAAGACGGGCAATACTTAAACGGATTTAGCGCAGAGCAAATTGCGGATATTGCCTCAAAAGCAAAAGGTATTGACGACAGCGGCGACAGGGCGGAATTTGTACAGTTAATAAGAACTTATGCCGCCACCCCTAAACAAGAGGAAAATACAACCGTCCGCAAAGCATACCCGCAAGATAATGTAGATGATATAGGATTTGGTAATATTATCACAATCCATTAAAAATAACGCATCTTAACAAAACGAACACCCGTAATTATGATATTACGGGTGTTCCTGCTTGTAAACTATGCTTATGTAAACAAAGATTTAAACAAAAACATTAAAAATAAATTATGTATATTCAAATACAATAAAGTATATATTTTAAAATCCTGTTTATGCCAAATAATTTACCATATTGATATAAAATGATATAAATAAAATATGAAACCGATACTTGCTTTTACAGCCTTAATATCATCCCTAATTCCGTTGGGAGTTTGCGGATATTCGTATTATTTGCTGATAAATATGCAGGCAAAGGCCAGCTACGGGATTTTTAAAACCTTACTTTTATTTGCTGCTTGGTTTACAGGGATGTTTTTTGCGGCATTTTTCAGCGGGTTATTCGTGCGTATATTCAACAGGAATGAAAATACTGCACTAATAACGGCAGGATGTTGGATTGTTTTTATTATAGCGGCGGCAATATATCCTTGGCTAACAGGCAATTTTAGCACCGTAAATATAATCCAGCACATAATTTTAGATGTAATATTATTCCTTGCAGGGGTATGGGTATTTTTAATGGTAAGTATGATAGGGGCTTTGAAAAATTAGTTGTTTATAAGATGATATTACACATAATTATATATGATTAAAATATTTGAAATATTCGGCATACCGGAAAGAATATACAAAAAATCAAAAATTTCCATATTTTTACAACTTATATCAGAAACCGCATTACCGTTAATTTACTGTTTTTGTTTTTTCTATATTGCAAATATATGGGCAAATAACCAATACGGATTTTTTAAAGGAATAATTTTATTGGCCGTTTGTTGTATTATTTTATTAATTACAGCAGGAATATCCTGTTTACTGGCCAATAATATAAATATAGATAAAAATACAGAAATAGTATCTACCCTATGGACAGCAGTAGTATTACTGACATATATTTATTTTTGGTGTATAGGTGTTTATGATTTTCAATCTGTTATCCAAAGGATACTATATTTTGTTTTTCTTTTTAGCGTACCTTGGCTTTTTATGATGATTGCCCTTAATAATACCCGTTAAGTATATTATTCATAATACAATAAATATAAATTTGCACATTCTTGCATAATACGGCGTTTAATTCTTTCTGCGGTATTATATATTTTCTATAAAATGCTGAAATATTTAATCCTGTAAATAAAAAAACCCTGCATTAAACTTAAATGCAAGGGCTTTTAGTTAAATCTTAAGGATTAATACACCGTTTCCCAATGACGGGTGGTAAGAGTAAACTCTATCCTTCTGTTGCAGGCACGGGCTTCAGGGTCATCATCAATTTTAATAAGAGGGCGGCGTTTACCGTGTCCGTATGTTTTTATTGAATCCGGATAAACTCCCCTTGAAGATAAATAACTCTTTATAGCCATTGCGCGCGCACTTGAAAGCCAATCATTATATTCATCTGTACCGACTTCGTCAGTATGTCCTTCCACAATCAGTTTCATTGAGTGGTCTGCATTCATAATTGCCGCTACTTTATCCAAGACCTCGTAAGAACTCGGCAAAATACGGATACCGTCAAACTCAAAATCTATGCTGGGTATTTTACGGCTTTCGCGCATTTGGTCAACTGTTTGTTTGCGCCATCTGTCCTCCTTAGAGCGTTCCGGACAAAGAGCACTTAAAGTAAAATTATCGCTATCCCTTTTTACATCATTATCCTGCTTTTTTTCCGCGGAATAACAACCTCCCAAAAATATGACAAAAGCAGATATTAAAAGAAAAAATCTCATAAACAAGCCCTCCGTTATACAAAAATATTATATCAAATCGCGGTATAAATTCAACAATAATTTACATAAGAAATTTCTATCCACATTTATCCACACTTTGGGGATATTTTTGGATTTTAACGCTTTTATTTATAGAAAAAGGACATTTTTTTACAGAACCGAAAACTTTATCTTACCAATTAAATAAAAAACTTGTGGATAACTGCTGTTTTCTGTGGATAACTTTCCGTTCTTTAAACCTTATTTTGCCGTAAAACACAAATATTATCAAGGATACACACCGACGGCAACAATAATATCTTATACCCTAAAAAGGGCATAATTTTAAACATTTTTATTTTAAAACGCTTTTTTGTGGATAACTTAAATAAAAACAATAATAAAAACAGTAAAAAAACCTTATATGAATGCTTTAATTATCTGCAATTATTTTGTTATTTTAAAAGTTGCATCAAAAGGCAAGAGTTCACCTATAAAACCGGAAATTTTAACTTTTCCGGGCCGGGCGCCGTAAATAACTTTAAAGGAAACATCATCATAATCCCAAGACAAAAAAGGCGGCGCTGTTTTAAAGTTTGAAGGAATATAATTAAGTTCGCCGCAGTTCTTTTTGCTTTTTACTGTGAGCCAAAAACTTACAGGTTCTTCCGATGTGGAAGATGCCCTGTCAGCAGAAAATACCGCTTTTGCCTTTACGGGTTTACATAAATTTTTATTAAAAATATAATCAAAATCAAAAACAGTTTTTAAATCAGGCAGTTTTGAAGATTCCGTATTTAGTATCTTAAAAGCAAAATTTTTATAAAATTTAAGTCCGCTTTGTTCAAACAAAGCCTGAAGGCGTGCAATATTTTCCACGCTGCCAGCCTCAAAAACAGAAACTTCCGGCGAAATACCTGCCAAATCTTCAGGTACTGCTGTACTATGATAAAACAAACCGGCGAAATTGCCAAAATAATTGCTTAAAGCAGGCATAACCTCTAATACAGCAGAAGAGTATTTTTCCCCGGACATTAAAGTTTTAAAGGAAGATGCTTCTTCAATTTTATAGTTGGTTTCTATATACGGTAAAAGTTCTTTTGAAAGGAATTTTTCCAATATATCTCCTGAAGGTATATTATTCAAACGGATATTTACAAATACACATTTATCCGCATATTCTTGAGGGAAAAACTCTTTAACTGCGTTTTTAGGCATTTCACCGCTGCCCAAAGTATAAACCGAACAAAACCGCCCGTTTGTTGTATCATAATCTTTAGGGAATACAACATTTATTTTTGTTTTGTAAGGCAAATATACCGACGGGAAATATAAAATAACATCTTCCCCTTCGTGCGGGAAAATTTGCATATCTTCCCTTAAGTGAAAAGGCACTATACTAACGGATTGTGCCAAAGCCGCAACGGAAAAAAAAAAAAAAAAGCATACTAAGTTAAGTTTTTTCATAAAAATATTTTACAAAATAAATTTACTGCGCCATAGTATGCAACACAATAAATAAAAACAGGCCTTAAACATCATTCCTTTTTTATTAAACACAAAACTATAAAAAGCAGGCTTAAATATTATTAGATTAATCTTTTTTAATAAAGACTTATTTAAAAGTTTCAACAGATTAATATACAAAACTAAATTTTTTGATGGATTTTTAAAGCAATTTCTTTAATTATGTAGTCCGCATCTTTGCGGCTTAATGCCGCAGGACGGAAACAAAAAGCCGTAAGGCCCGCGGCAATATTATCTTTCTGTAAATCTGTCAGATTAAATTTCTTTTCATCGGTTTTTAAGCAGACATAAAGCAAACTTGAAGCACCGCTGTTTATCCTTTTCTGCCCCATAATTTCAATTTGTTTAAAGGGTAAAGCGGGGCATCCGTCTATTAAAATACTATCCTCAGTTAAAGTTATAAGCGGCCGCTTATCAAAGAATACGGCATAGA
>CADAXZ010000068.1 GCA_902791965.1 Candidatus Proelusimicrobium bovinum
CGAACTCTTGCACATTAACAATGATTGGGGTTTTATTTTTACCTATCTTAAAAAGTGGTATAACATATTATTTGCTATCATAACGGCTTTAATCAGCATAGGGCTTTGGTATTATTCTTTTAATTATTTTAAAAGGCATATTGACTTTAAAAGACCGCTTAAGCGTGATATTATAAAAATTATTATTTTGCTTATGTTTACTTTTATTTTTGTAAGAGGTAAATTTACAGGCAAATCCTTGGGTATTGCCGATGTTTACACTTATGCAAAAACGCCTTCGCAGGCGGTGCTTAGCGGCAATGCGCCTTTTATAGGCTTTCATATTTTGCGTAAGGGGTCGGCATCTTTGCCGTCTAATACTTATCCTTTAGATAAAGCAATAAAAACAGTACAGGATACTTTTATCAAACCGGAAGAAACAGTATTTGATTACGCCTATCCGCTTATGCGCCGCCCCGCGCAGGAAACACAACAAAAAGATATAAACTTTGTGATAGTGATGTTTGAAGGCTGGATACCTGCTTATATTGACGGTATTTCAGGGCAAAAAACAGGTGCAACGCCCAATTTTGACAATATCATAAAAAACGGTGTTTTATTTAAAAACGCTTATGCGGCCGGCGCAAGGAGTATTTTGGGGTTTTCTTCTATTTTTGCTTCTGTGCCTATCGTACCGGATTTGCCTGTTTTGGGCTATGGTTTGGAACTTACGGAACTTTCCCCCCTGTTCGGTAATTTTGCGCAAAAAGGTTATTACACTCTTTACGCGCAGACATCTTTAAGACATTCCTTTAAAATGTGTGCTTTGGCGGAATATTTGGGCGCGCAGGAAACTTACGGCTGGGAAGATATGGCCGGAAAAAAACTTTTTGGCCGCCTTTTTTACAGGTACTACGCACGAGCCTTTTATCCGCACACAGGAAAGATTCCATAAGTTTAAAGGCAAAACTTGGGCCGACGGATACCGCAACAGCCTTTATTATTCCGATTGGGCTTTGGGGCAGTTTTTGGAGAGGGCAAAAAAAGACGGCTGGTTTGATAATACGGTATTTATTTTCGTTTCCGACCACAGCCTTAAGGAAAAGCGCGATTCCCTTTATGAGAAATTCCATATCCCCCTTGTTATTTACGCTCCTAAAATTTTAAAACCGCAGGTTATAAATTATGTAGCCAGCCAAATAGACATAGCGCCGACGCTTTACGCTCTTGCGGGTTTGGATAACTCTTATACAGCATTCGGGCGGGATTTATTTGACGGCAGAAACCCTCAAAACCGCGCGGCTTTTGTTACGGAAGGGATAAATATCGGGCTTATTACGCAAAAGGGCGCAATAAGGCACAGCCGCAAAGATATGCTTTCAAGCGAGAAGCACTCCCAAGATTTTGACGAGGCCCAAACGCAGGAAAAACTGCTCGCCTTTGACAAAGCGGCCTTAAATTTAATATCTTCAAACAAATGGTTTAAAAATGGAAAATGAAATTATTATAGCCTTGGACCAAGGCAGTTCTTCTTCAAAAGCGGCGGCAATTACGGCAGGCGGCAGGATTTTAAAGGAAATAAAAATCTCCGTGCCGTTTAAAGCCGAGGGCATAATTTACGAATATAAAGCCGAAAATTTGCTTAACACACAAATTAAAGCCTTGGAAACGGTTTTAAACTCTTTAAGGGCAAGCGATAAAATTTTGAGTATTGCTCTTTCCTGCCAGCGTTCCACTTTTGTCTTATGGGATAAAACAACAGGCGCGCCGCTTTGCCCCGCTTTAAGTTGGGCCGACGGCAGAGCAGCGGCTGTATCGGCACAAAACCCTTTGCCGCAGGAACTGTTTTTGCTTAAAACGGGGCTTTATAATACTCCGTATTTTTCCGCGCCTAAAATTGCGTGGTGTCTTAAAAATTATCCCGCCGTGGCACAGGCCCTAAAAGAAGGTAATTTGCTTTGCGGCCCCGTCAGCACATATATAATTTGGCATTTAACAAATAAAAAAGTTTTTGCGTGCGATTATACTTGCGCCCAGCGCACTTTGCTTTTTAATATCAGCACTTTAGCGTGGGATGAAGAAATTTTAAAATCTTTTAATATCCCCGCAACTATTTTGCCGCAGGTTTTACCTTCCGGCGCGGATTACGGCAGTTATAAAGGAATAAAAATCAGCGTATGCTCCGGCGACCAGCAGGCCGCCGCGCTTGCCTGCGGGCTTGAGGAGCAGGGTAAAGGGTGTATCAATTACGGTACGGGCGCGTTTTTCCTTTTAAATATCGGCGGAGAGCCTAAAACGCTTAAAGGTATGCTTACATCCGTTTCGGCCTGCATAGAAAAGCCGCAGTTTTTGTTGGAAGGGCAGGTAAATGCGGCAGGCTCGCTTTTTACTTGGCTTAAGGCTATGGGCGTTGAGGCGGAACTTGCACTTTTGGATGAGTATGCCGCCAAAGCAAAAAATCCAGTTTGGGTTTTGCCCGCGTTGGGCGGACTCGGTGCGCCGTATTGGGATTTTAAGGCGCAACCAGTCATAGCAGGGCTTAAAGTGGAAACCAAAAAGGAAGATTTAATTTTTGGTGCTTTGCGCTCTTTATGTATGCTTATGGCAGATATAGTTTTTTATACGCAAAAGGCAGGTTTTAAAGTAAGCGCGTTGGAAACGGGCGGCGGCCTTAGCCTTAACCATATATTACCGCAAACGCAGAGCGATATTCTGCAAATGCCTTTAAGCCAAAGCGAAAGGCTTAATACCACAATGTTAGGCTCGGCATTACTTGCGGCTTCAAAGGAAGGGATAGATACTTCCGCTTGGCACAGCCGGACGGATTATAAAGATTTTGCGCCGAATATCAGCGCAGATGAGGCCCAAGCACTTTATAAAACTTGGCGAGAGTTTTTTGATTGGGCCTTAAAAATACCGAATTTTTAATATATAGGGGGTTGTATGAAGAAACATCACAAAATAATAGTACTAATAGTTTTAATCAGCGCGCTTGCGCTTATAGGCTTTTTCGGCTTGCAGAACAGGGAAGCGGTAGAAGATGTAGAAAACTTTGAGCCTGTTCCCGCCGCCGCAGACGCCGCCGAGTAAAGGTAATAAATAGAAGGTAAATATTTTATATCATTACCTCTTTTATCTGCGGTAATGATATTTTTTCCTTTTACATAAATTTATTTTAATTATAAGAGTTATTGGAGTTTTAAAATCAAGTATAAAATAAATATCCCCCGGTGTAACCGAGGGATATTTATTTACTGTAAAAAACAGTTTACTCTTGGCTGATTGCACTTACGGGGCAGGTGCCGGCGCAAGAACCGCAATCTAAGCATTTGGATGCGTCAATGTTCCTTTTTTCGTTCTTTTCGGAAATTGCACCGACGGGGCAAGCACCTTCGCAAGCACCGCAGTTTACGCAGACATCAGGGTTTACTTTGTAAGCCATTTGTGTTTCTCCTTATAAATAAAGTTCCTCACAGTTATTATACTATTTTTAAACTTAAATGCCCTATTTGTTTTTAAGCAGCGCTCTCGCTGTCGCTACCTTGGATTTTACGGGCGGTTTTAAGCCGCTTGTTTTGCTTAAATAAGCCGCAAAAGCCTTAAAAGCGGTTTTATCCCCCTTTTTAAATTCCATTTCCGCTTCCAACAGTTTGGCGTGTTTGCCGGATTTTATAAGGCATTTATCAAAGGAAAGTTCCGCAGTGAAACCGTCAGCGGAAATAAAAAATATTTCCCTGTTATCGTATATGGAAAATATGCGCTTTAAGTTTTTGGTGTCTTTATCAAGTTTATGAGCCTGCGCCATAAACTGCGCCAAAGCGGCAGGGCGGGCTGCGGCTTTTAAAGGGATTGTGGTTTCCTCTCTTTGGGCAAGCCCGTTTATTATTTGGGAAGAACTTTTTAAAGTAAGTTCGTAAGTTTTTGCTGTTTTTGTTGCGGTGCGGCGCAACCTTAAAGCCGCTTTTTTTGCGCTTAATGCACCGACGGGGCTGTCGAAATAAGTATCTGAAATCTGTACTATTATGCTTTTTACGGCGGCTTTTTTTGCGTTTAGCGCCGCTTTTAACTTGGTAAAATCGGCTTTGCAAGATATGGCCCATTTATATTCGGTTTCTATGTTCTTCATCTTTAAATAGTAGCAAAAAAGTATAATATATTAAAGTTAAGGAGATTTTATGGAAAGAAAACGGCAACCTACATCCTGCGGGTGTTTTTTATGCGGGAAAGATAACCCCTTCGGGCTTAAAATAGTCTGGTATAACAATTACGAAAATAATACCGTAGAAGCCGATGTTGTAGTATCTGAAAATTACCGTTCTTACCCGGGTGTAGTGCACGGCGGCATTGTGGCAAGCCTGCTTGATGAAACTTCCGGCCGCGCCAATCTGATAAAAGAAGGTTTCAATAATCTTATGGTAACTTTAAAGATGGAAATAGTCTATAAGAAAATAACCCCCACAAACACGCCGCTTAAATTGGTCGGGCGTGTTATCCGCGGCGGTACTACGCGCGCAACGGTGGAAGCGGAAATAGTTTTGCCCAACGGGGAAGTAAGCGCAAAGGCTACATCCCTCTTATACAAAATGCCGGAAGATGTAAAACATAACTGGGGAGAGGAAGCCGAGGAGTGGGAACGCACCCAGCATTTGGAAGATTAACAAACCTTATTTTCCGCCCCAACTTGTTTTGATTAAAATAATATGAGATACCTTAATATTCGGGTATCTCATTTTTGTAATTTAGGTTATTGTTTTATTTAAAATTAGTTGCTTGTTTCCAAAATTTTGCTACGGCTGTTATAAATTTTTCCTCGTTTGTTTTTATTTGCTTCTCAAAATTATCAAAGCCGTCATTGTTTTGCGTAATATATAAGCGGGCGACGGCAATTTCCCCGCCGTAGCCGTTTAAAGTTTGTTGTTGTTCTATTGTTTGTTCGTCTTGTTGTTGTGTTTGGTTTTCATCCCCCGGCACAAGGAAAAGCCCTTTTTCTGCTTTGGTTATATACATATAAGTAATTAGTTGGTAAAGGTCCTCTTTATTATAGTCTTTATACCACTTATATTTTGCATCGGCTATAAATGGCGGAGTATCTTTTTCTTGGTAAAAATCCGGATAGCATTCAGATTTATTACTTTTAAATAAATACAGCGGTTTTTTGCCGGTTTTATTTTCCGCGTGTATTAAATTTTTAAATGTATCATCCTTATCTTCCTTAAATACTTTATTGAGGTATTCTTCCCAAAGCCAAGCACCGTCAAAAAGTACGCCGTATATTTTGCTGCTGTCTGCGCCGTAGGCGATTTTCCCGCCGAGCAAAATTTTAAGGCATAATTTACGCAGGGGCAGATATTCGGTAAAATATGGCATTTTTAAAGGCCGTAAATTTTGGTTAATTACTTTACTGCGCTCTGCTTTGTTATAAGAAGGCGTAGCCAGTATAATTGTTTTAACTTCGTCAGGGGCGGAGTTAAGCACATTATTAAATACAGATAAATTTTTTATATGTTCTATTGTATGGCGGATAAGTTGCGTTAAAGGATTATCAAAGGAATATTCCCGCGTATCATAGCGGAATTTGCCCATAAACGGAATATTCTTTTTTAAATGCTCTGCTATATTGATACGGCCTTTAAGGTTTATATCATTATATTTCTTTGTGATATATTGCTTATAAAGCCCTTGCCGTAAAGCCTTTTTTAAACTATGCGGGAACAACAGCGGCAGCAGGTTAATCCAATTTGTATTGGCTTTATTAACAGGGAAATCAACAAAATTAAAGTGGCATACCTTGCTTAACATATAATAGAGAAAATAATCTTTATTTTCCCCTTGGCAAAAGCGGGAGGTTATTTTTATATTTATATCTTTTTTATCCTCTTTAAGGCCTATAAAGCCCATAAGGTTTGTTGTTTTTAGCGTTATGTTGTCATTTTCTTCTTTTACTTTGTGGAAAAGCGTCAGTTTTTCTATTTCATCTTTACTGTTGCCGGAAAAGACAAATATCCCCGCACCGTTTTGTGCTTTAATTTCGGATAGTGTTCTGTCCGCTAAAGACAAAAAAGCATTAAAATCTTTTTTTGAAAGAGTGTTATCGCTATTGTCTTTGAGGATTATGGTGTTAGTCATTTATTGTCTTTTTTTCGGGTTAATTTTCATTGTTATAGGCTTCTTTTAAAATTCCTATGTTGGTGTCTATATTTTCCATACCGCGCAGATATTCCTTTAATAAAGGCTCTAAATGGTTTTTCCATAGTTTATCATAGGCCTCATTTGTATGATAGTCTTTTAATTTACTAAAGTAAGCAGGGCCGATGTGATAATCTTTAGATAAACCTGGGATTTCTTCAATCTTTTTGTTTAAGTTGTTCATTCTGTTTTGTAGTTTACCTAAATCAAAACCGCGGGAAAGTAATTCATTTGCTGTCCACATAACTATTGCTTGAGATTCGGCGGTTATCTCCATCCATGTAAAGCGGCGGCGCAGGGCAAAATCAAAACTTTCAACGCTGCGGTCAATGTCGTTCATAGTGCCGATGATATAAAGATTATCAGGTACATAAAAGCCGCCTTTAAAAGGGCTGTCTTTAAATTCATTACTATCATTATGCATATTGGCATATTGGGTTTGGAATTTTTGTTTTGTATTGCCGCGGTAGCCCGGCTCAATAGCGGCGAAGATTTCGCCGAAAATCTTTGATATTTCCCCTCTGTTAATTTCGTCAATTATAAAGACATATTTGTTGGCTTTGTCTTTATTTTGCTGTTTATCTATTGCGGCTTTTTCGCAAAAATCTAAAAAAGTACCTTTTTTAAGTTCAAAGCCAATTTCTTGTTTGCTATCTTGGTCTTGTTTGTCATTTTTGGCTTTTACATAACAAGGCCTTAAACCTTCCACAAAGTCTGTATAATCATAAGACGGATGAAACTGCACTGTACGGATATATTCATCTGTATTATTTTGGCCTACAATTTTTTCTGCGATTTCTCTGGCGAGGTGGGTTTTGCCTGTGCCGGGCGCGCCCGTCAAAACTAAATTATATACTTTTGTTAATAAATTTTTTAATTCTTCTATCATTTTCTTCCCCTTATAATTATTCCATAAAATTTTTACTTTATCTGCATCTTCTATATAGTTCGTAACCCCAGGTACGCCTTGTCCGGCAGTAGACGGAGTAAAATTTAGAAATATTTTATCATCAGATATTTCGCTCCAATCTACCCAATCAACATATCCTATACAATTAGACCCACTGCCCGCCCAACCATAACTTTCTTTTTCATTATGTATTCTTTCCAAATTTTCAGGTATTTCGCAGATTCCCATACAAGTTCTTCCGGCAAAACCGACAATAATATCACCTGGTCTAACATCTTTTACGAAATAGTGAACAGCATTACTCGGGTCTTTTTTATCTTTATCTTTATTTGTTTCTTCTATATATGATTGTAAATTATCAGGAGTTAATGTTGACCAATCCGTATCGCCCCAACCTTGTGCAATAACTCTATCTTTTTTTAATTCTTGATAATTTGATTCGTTAGATATAGAAATTCTTTTAACTGCCATAATAAAATAACCTCTAAAATAAAAAATTGTTTGCGGTATAAGTTGCTATAAGCGGGTAAGCGGCGGTGCTTATAAACATTATAAAGGTATTATAACATTAAAGCCCAAAATAAAAAAAGGCGCTCTTTGTGAGTGCCTTTTTAAGTTAAAAACTTTAAGGTTTAGTTCTTATTATTTACGGTAATAATAGTTTCTTCCTTATCTTTAGCGATTGCGCTTATTTGGTAGCCGTCTTTGTTTATCCCTATGCTGAAACCGCGCCTTTTTAAGTTCTTTTGTATATCCCTTTGGAGTTGCACAGGGTCGCCGCTGATTAAGGCAAGGCGGTTTAAATCAGATGTATATTTGCCGAAGTGCTGTTTATGTACTTCTTCCAAATAAGCAAGTTTATTTACTTGCTCGCGTGCATTTTGGACAAGTTCCTTTTGATAAGGGCTCGGAGCCATAAAAAAGATGTAATATACATAAAAGAATATCCCAGCCATTAACATAGTGCCCAAAGCTGAAAGGGCAATAGATTCGTTAGGGGATTTTTCCCTTACGGATATAACTTCGCTGCCGGCGGCATAATCTTCCAAGGCAAGGCGGTTTTTGTTAAGTAATGCTATGGCAAAGCCTAAAAAGGCTGTAAACAAATTAACAAAATACATTGCTCCCCTTATAAGTGCTTTGTTGAAAGTTAAATCTTCCTTGGTTTTGCGGTCAATAACTTTAATACCTACAAGAAATTTGCCTAAAGTCTGCCTGCCGCCTGTGGTAAAAAAGCCGCAGTAAAGTATAAA
>CADAXZ010000069.1:0-3178 GCA_902791965.1 Candidatus Proelusimicrobium bovinum
GTTATTAACATAGGCTGTACAGTATCCTGGATAAAAGCATTTCCTACTTCCGTAGCAGGCATAGCACAAGCAGCAAACAGTACAGAAGATACACCTAAAAATAATAGTTTCTTCATATTACTCTCCTTAAGTACGGCAAAACCGTAAAAAAATAAGCCCTGCTTTATTAAAGCGGGGCTTAAATCTGGCGCCCCAGACAGGAGTCGAACCTGCAACCCTCTCCTTAGGACGGAGCAGCTCTTCCAGTTGAGCTACCGGGGCATATAAAATCTGCCGCATTATAAGTATGCGGGGCTTTACCCGTAAAGTAAAGCGATTAAACTTTAGTACTGCAAGTTATAACGGCGGACATCCGCCATATTCCATTCAAAACTATTTGCTTTCGGTTTTATTTGCGGTCTTTGCCAAACGCGATTTCTTTCTTGCAGCGGCCTTCCAATGGATTACACCTTTTTTAGCGGCTTTATCCAAGGCGGAAGATGCTTTTTTTACGCTTTCGGCTGTTTTAGTCTTTAAGACTTCTTTTGCCGCTAAACGAATAGTTTTCTTAAGGCCTGTATTTTGGGAATTTCTCTTTTCCGATTGTCTTTGTGCCTTAAGTGCGCTTGTATGACGTCCTGTTTTCAATTTTGCCATTTTAATTACCTCTTAAATAAGTATATATATTTTATATTTTTGTTGCTTTTTATGCAACTGTTATAAATTTATTTATCCAGCAAGCACATTATCAAGCCTTTTATCTGTATTGCCGGATTTGATACGGAAGAAGATTTAAAAGCCATATCAGTTTCTATAATTTTATCTAAAGATTTTAAAAGCCTTGCAGAAGACGGCATAAGATAGGCTTTGGCCGCAAGGCCTCCTTCCCAATACATAAGGCCGGCAGCCTGTACTATCTCCTGTCCGCGAAGGCCGGCTTCGCTTAATCTTTTTATGCGTAGCATTTTTAAAGCACACGCACTTATTTTATTTAATATGCTTATAGGTTCTTCTCCTTTATCAAGTAAAGTTTGTACAAGTTGCAAACAAGTATTTCTGTCCAAATCCAAAATAGCATTATTTAAAGCAAAAGGGTCTTCTTCCTTGCTAAGCCCGACACAAGATAAAACATCATTAACCGTAATTGTTTTATCTTGTCTGTCTAAAAGATAAAGTGAAAGTTTTTCTATTTCCGTATTTAAAGCCATAAGGTTTGCACCGATAACTTGCTGAAGGGTTATTAAGGCTTGTTCGTCTATCTCCAATCCCTTTTGCATACAATGCTGCTTTATCCAATTATTAAGTTGCAGCCCTTTTATCTCCGCAAAATCAGTAATTATACTATCCTCAGAGCAGGAACTTTCAAGCGTTTTATCTTTTTTGCTTTTTTTGGAATCATTATGCAAAATTACAAAGCAGGTGCTTTGTAAAGGATTGGCAAGATATTCGGCCAAAACTTTTAACGCATTGGAATTTTTCCTTATTTTATCGGCATTGTTAAGCAAAATCAT
Source organism: Candidatus Proelusimicrobium bovinum (assembly GCA_902791965.1). Lineage (GTDB taxonomy): Bacteria > Elusimicrobiota > Elusimicrobia > Elusimicrobiales > Elusimicrobiaceae > Proelusimicrobium > Proelusimicrobium bovinum. The sequence continues at coordinate 1,491 of CADAXZ010000069.1, forward strand.
ACGCCTTTGGCTAAAAACAGGCGCAGTTGAGGCCGCTGCAACAATATCAGCCATTTTACAAGATGAGCCGTCTTCCCGCATATAATTAAACTCGTCGGGGTTGACAAGTTCTTTTATTTGTTCTGCGGCTTCAAGTTTACGGTATACATCATCGCCCGTAAACAAATAAACCGGCGCTACAAGGCCCGTTTTTAACTGTTTTGAAAGTTCCGTAAAAGTTATTGTAGCCATTATCTTGTTATAGTGTTTTGTTGCGTATTAACTTGTGCTTTTTGGCGGATTTCGCTGCCTACCGAGCCGAAGCCGTCCACAGTTCTTTTAACTATCATTTTGGCAAAGTTTTTCCAAAGTTGCTCTCTTGCCTGTTCTTCCGTCATACCGCCTGGCAAAGTGGAAGCAGAATATGTATAAATCTGCTGAAGGGCAGGTTCTTCCCAAACGGTTTTTTGTGTTTCCTTATCAATAAAGCGGATTTTTAAAAGCACTTCCATACGGTAAACCGTAGGCACAAGGCGGGTATCATACTGCACAGGGACATTAAGATAGCGGATAACTTCCCCCGCCAAAACACCGTTGGCCTGGTCCTCATTGACGATATAATAACTGCCGTTGCGTAAAAACTCGTCAACAACTTCCAAGGTAAGTTTATCTTCAAGTGCAAAAACTTCCGTCCTGTTAATAAAGGGCCGCACATGTATTTTGGTAATATGCTGCGGCATAATCTGCGCATTGGGATTATAATAAACTTGGTTATCAACCTCCGCACACGCACCAAAAGCACACAAAGTTAATAGCAAGAGAAGGATTTTCTTCATAAAACTCCTATTTCGGGCGGGCAACTATGCTTACCATTTTGCCCGGCACTACAATAATTTTAACTATATTCATACCTTCAAGCAAAGTTTTTACTTTGTTTGAAGAAAGTGCCGCCTGTTCGTGTGCCTGTTTATCACTGTCTGCGGCAAGTTTTACCCTGTCTTTAATTTTGCCGTTAATCTGTACGCCTATTTCTATTTGTTCTTCAAGCAGCAAAGCATTATCAAAGGAAGGCCAAGTTTCCTGCAAAAGGAAAGTCTGCCTGCCGGCATTTTGCCAAAGTTCATCGGTAAGATGCGGCGCAAAAGGATGAAGCAGTTTTAAAAATACAGCAAAACTATCCTCATCTACTTCCTTATATTTTACAAGTTCGTTAAAATAAATCATCAATGAGGAAACTGCCGTATTAAAATTAAAGGATTCTATATCCTGCGTAACCTTTTTTATCGTTTTATGTTTAAGGATTTCCAACTCTTTGGGCAGAGCGGCTTGCTTGCTGATTTTAAGCCCGTCAGCCCAAGAATATATCCTCTTTAAAAAGCGGGAAATACCTTCAATACCGCGCATATCCCAAGGCTTGCTGGCATCAAACGGGCCCATAAACATTTCATAAGCCCTGAAAGCATCCGCACCGTATTCCTTTAAAATATCATCAGGGTTGATAACATTCTTTTTGGATTTACTCATCTTTTCTATCATAGATGTAAGTTTAGCGCCGTTTGATTTAAGTTTCGGGTTGGCAGGGTCGGAAAAGTCAATTTCCTCATAAGTGTGGTAATTGCCTGCTTCGTCGCGGTAAGAGAAAGCCAAAATCATACCTTGGTGCCTTAATTTTGTATAAGGCTCTTTGGTATGTACTACACCCAAATCAT
>CADAXZ010000069.1:3232-5334 GCA_902791965.1 Candidatus Proelusimicrobium bovinum
TTATGCCAAAAACGGGAATATAAAAGATGCAAAACAGCGTGTTCCGCACCGCCGATATAACAATCTACCGGACCGTAAGCCGTTTCAATTTCCTTATCAACAGGGGCTTTAGTGTTTTTATTATCCATATAGCGCAGATAATACCAGCACGAACCGGCCCATTGCGGCATAGTATTAGTTTCCCTTTTTGCAGAGCCGCCGCAATGCGGGCAGGTTGTATTTACCCAATCGGTAATATTGGCTAAAGGCGATTCCCCTGTGCCGCTGGGTTCAAATTTTTCAACTTCCGGCAATTTTAAAGGCAGTTCGCTTTCCGGTAAAGGGACTACGCCGCACTTTTCACAATGAACTATGGGTATAGGCTCGCCCCAGTATCTCTGGCGGGAAAACACCCAATCGCGCAGGCGGTAAGTCGTTTTTGCTTTGCCAAAGCCCTTTTCCTGCATATATTTGATTATCGCGGCTTTGGACTCTGCCACATTCATACCGTTTAAAAAACCGGAATTTATCAGTTTACCGTCGCCGGTAAAAGCCTTTTGCGCTACGCCTTCTTTACTTTCAATAACTTCTATAACAGGCAAATTAAACTTTTTGGCAAAGACATAGTCCCTGTCATCGTGGGCAGGCACAGCCATAATAGCACCTGTGCCGTAGCCCGTCAGTACATAATCGGCTATCCAAACAGGGATTTTGTTTCCGTTTAAAGGATTTATGGCATAAGCACCGGTAAAAGCACCTGTTTTTTCTTTTTCGGCATCGGCGCGCTCAAATTCACTCTTGGCGGCGGCTTGCTTTTGGTACGCCTCTACCGCGGCTTTCTGTTCTGGTTTGGTTATTTTACCCACAAGCGGATGCTCCGGCGCAAGCACCATATAAGTAGCACCGAAAAGCGTATCGGGGCGTGTTGTAAAAACAGTTATTATTTCATCTTGCCCGTCAAGTTTAAAATTAACTTCCGCACCTTGGCTTTTGCCTATCCAGTTGCGTTGCATCATAAGCGTTGAAGCAGGCCAATCCAAACCTTCCAAATCTTCCAAAAGCCTTTCGGCATAAGCAGTAATTTTAAGCATCCATTGGCGCAGATTCTTCTTTTCTATAGGGGTTTGGCAGCGTTCGCAGCGGCCGTTGAAAACTTCTTCATTGGCAAGCCCTGTTTTGCACGAAGGACACCAATTTATAGGCACTGTGCTTTGATAAGCAAGCCCCTTTTTAAAAAGTTGTAAAAAAATCCATTGTGTCCATTTATAATATTCAGGGTCGGTAGTATCTATTTCCCTGTCCCAATCATAAGCCATACCGAAAGATTTTATCTGCCTTCTGAAATTATCAATATTCTTCTGTGTGGTTATGCGCGGATGCACGCCTGTTGCTATGGCATAGTTTTCCGCAGGAAGGCCGAAAGCATCCCACCCCATAGGATGCAGAACATCAAAGCCGTTCATCCTTTTATAGCGTACTATTATATCGGAAGCCGTATATCCCTCCGGATGGCCTACATGTAAGCCTTGGCCCGAAGGATACGGAAACATATCCAAACAATAATACTTCTTGCCCGTCTTGGGTAAACGGGGCGCGGAGAACAGTTTTGCTTTCTCCCATCTTTGCTGCTGTTTTTTATCTATTTCCTGAAAGTTTGCTATTGCCATAAACCGTTTTTCATTTCCATATACTTTTCCTAAACGGAAAAACAAGGCGGCCACAATGGCCGGATTTTAATAATTTTCACTCCTGTAAAAATACAAAAGCCAATATAATATTATACCATTATACGCACGGGTATTTTATAGTAAATGGACATAAACTGTTTTGCCATTTAGGCAAAATCTATTTGGTTTTATCTTGTAAAAGGGCTTTGTTTCTTAAAAGCCTGTGGTAAGTTATGGCAAAACGGTGAACTTCGTCGCGGATTTCCATAATTAAGCGCAAAGCGGGGTCGCTCTTATCAAGTAAAATACTTTTAGGCTGGTGCGGAACAAAAATTTCTTCTTCCCGTTTGGCAAGGGATATAACTTTTATATCCAAACCGGCCTGCTCTATGGCTTGCATAGCAAAAGATAACTGCCCTTTACCGCCGTCAATTAAAAATAAATCGGGGCGGTTTT
>CADAXZ010000069.1:5349-12756 GCA_902791965.1 Candidatus Proelusimicrobium bovinum
GCCGTCAATTAAAAATAAATCGGGGCGGTTTTCCGGCGGGAGTTGTTTTATCTGTTCTATACGCCTTAAAACGCTTTCTTTCATCATCAAGAAATCATCGCCGCCTGTTTGCGGCAGTTCCGATTTTATTTTAAAGCGGCGGTAATGTGCTTTATATTTTTCCCCGTCAATAAAACAGACCATACCGCCAACCGCCTGTTTGCCAAACAAATGGGAATTATCAAAAGCCTCTATATGGCGGATGATTTTTTCCGAGCCTAAAATTTCGCTTAGACGCCGTAATTTTTCTGCCGCCTTTATCTTTTTATCAAGTTTGTTATCCTTATATTGGCTTACTTTTATACGCTCGTGCATATGCTCTAAAGCGCGGGCAAAATCGCGGAATTTGGCAGCCTTTTCATACTCCCGCTTTTGTGATGCTTCATACATTTGTTTGGTAATTTCTTCCTTAAAAGTTATGTAATCCCCTTTTAAGAATAATGCGGCGCGCTGGGCTATGGCGCGGTAATCTTCATAACTGATTTTGCCGGCACAAGGCGCAGGGCATTGTTTAGTATGGTAATAAATACAGGAAAGGATTTTCTTTTCAGGTAAAGGTTTATTACGGCTAAAATTCCATTTACATTGCCTTAAAGGGGCGTATTTGTTCTTCCATAAAAAAGTTAAAAGCCGCTTTACATTTGACACTTTGGGATACGGCCCGAAATATTCCGCACCGTCTGGTAAAACCTTGCGGGTTAAAGTTATGCGCGGGTAATCTTCCTGCATAGAAAGTTTTATCCAAGGATAAGTTTTATCATCTTTTAAAAGGCTGTTAAAAAACGGCTGGTATTTTTTAATAAGTTTATTTTCCAAAATAAGCGCATCGCGCTCGCTTGCACAAACAACAAAATCTATCGCCGCTATTAAGGGGACAAGGCTTGGTATTTTCCACCCGCGGCTGTTTTCCGCACCGGTTTGGAAATATTGGTGTACCCTGTTATAAATATTTATTGCTTTGCCTACATAAATAACCGTTCCGGCATTATCTTTCATAATATAAACACCGGCTTTTTTAGGTAAAAGATTTAAGTTCAAATCGTCGGCCTGCATAAATTAAACTCTCAAAGACAATAAAAAGCGGAAAGCCCTTTTTTACAGGGCCTTCCGCGGTAAAAATTACTGCTACAAAAGTTTGCCCGCCAAATCGGCAAGGTTGCTTCTTTCCGTCTTGGTAAAGGTTATATGGCCGTAAGTCTTTTGGCCTTTAAAGCGCTGTACCAAATAGGAAAGTCCGTTTGATTCCACATCCAAATAAGGCGTATCAATTTGATAAGGATCGCCGGTTACTACAACTTTTGTACCTTCGCCCGCGCGGGAAAGGATAGTTTTAATCTCGTGCGGAGTAAGGTTTTGTGCATCATCAACTATCATATACTGTTTAGGTAATGTGCGCCCGCGGATATGTGTAACGGAGGCCACTTCCAACTTGCCGCTTGTAGTAAGATAACGAACTTCTTCTTCCCCGTCCTCCGGATTCTTTTTGTTGGCAAGGAAACTCAAATTATCGTGTATTGCACCCATCCACGCTTCAAGTTTTTCTTCCATAGTGCCGGGCAAAAAGCCCAAATCTTTACCTACGGGTACTATCGGCCTGCAAACAAGCAGGCGGCGGTATGTTTCATCATCAAAAGTACGGTGCAGCCCCGTTGCTAAAGTTACTAAAGTTTTACCTGTTCCCGCAGTTCCCACAAGGGTTACCAAATCTATGCGGTCATCAAGCAAAAGTTCCATAGCAAAGCGCTGCTCTTTATTTAAAGGCTTGATACCCCATACAACAGGTTCTTGCGCGCTTAACAGTTTTACTTTATCTCCGTTTGGAGCGACGCGCCCTACGGCAGATTTTTTACTGCCGTCATTAGCTTTAAAAATTATAAACTCGTTAGGAAAATATTCTTCCTGCTTTACTTCAAGTTCTTTATCTTTGTAAAGCATATCTATTTTAGCAGGGTCTGTTTCCACCTCCCTGCTGCCAAGATAAAGTTCGTTATATTTAACTTTATCGGTATTGTAGTCCTGCGCTTCCACGCCGATAACTTCCGATTTAATCCTTAAATTTGTATCTTTGGAAACTATTATCACAGGCTTTCTTATGCTTTTGGAACTTTCTTTTTTATGATAATAGTAAGCAGTATTTAAAATATCATTATCGGCTTTATGAAAATTTACCCCTTCAGGCAAAATATTTTCTCTGGGAAATTCAACTTTTAATACACCGCCGCCTTCTGTCTTTACTCCCTGCCCCAATTTACCTTTCTGCCTTAATTGGTCAAGGTAGCGCGAAACAAGCCTTGCGTTTTTACCTCTTTCATCGGCAGAAGTCTTAAAATTATCAAGTTCTTCAATAACAATCATAGGTATTATAATGTCATTATCTGCGAACTTATTTATGGCTTGCGGATCGTGCAAAAGAACATTAGTATCAACAATGTATATTTTTTTCATCAGATGCCTCCTGCGGCAAATATTATTACCTAATCAAATTATAAATACAAATTTGCCGCTTGTAAAGTGTTTGGCGCATATTATAACATATAAATAATGAACAGATACCTTTGCATACACGGTCATTTTTACCAGCCTCCGCGCGAAAACCCTTGGATAGAAGAAATTGAAACCCAAGAAAGCGCAAGGCCCTTTCACGATTGGAATGAGCGCATTTCAAAAGAATGTTATCACGCCAATACCTGCGCCAGAATTTTTGATAATCACGGGCGTATTAAAGATATTGTAAATAACTATTCGCAGATGAGTTTTAACTTCGGGCCGACTTTACTTTCCTGGCTTGAGAAATACGACCCTGAAACTTACCGCGCAATACTTGAAGCAGATGAAAAAAGCATAAAAAACTTTGGCGGACACGGCAGCGCAATAGCACAAGTTTACAATCATATCATTATGCCTCTTGCCGATGATAAAGATAAACTTACGCAAATAATATGGGGCATAAAAGATTTCCAGCGCCGCTTTAAAAGAGATCCGGAAGGTATGTGGCTGGCCGAAACAGCCGTTGATATTAAAACTTTGGAACTTTTAGCAGAAAATAATATTAAATTTACTATCCTTGCGCCAAGCCAATGCGCCGCCACGCGCAAAACAGGCCAAAGCCAATGGACAGACCAGACAGGTGCAAAAGTACCGCCCACAAAGCCCTACTTGTGCAATTTACCTTCAGGTAAAAAAATCTCTTTATTTTTTTACGACGGGCCAATTTCCCAAGGGATAGCCTTTGGCGACACATTAAAAAGCGGGGAAAAATTTGCCGCAAGGCTGCTTTCCGTATTCCAGCCGAATGATACTCCGCAGTTAGTGCATATAGCAACCGACGGCGAAACTTACGGACACCACCAAAAATTTGCGGAAATGGCCCTTGCCTACTGCTTAAATTATGTGGAAAACAACAACCTTGCAAAACTTACGGTTTACGGGCAGTACTTGGAACTTTTCCCCCCGCAGGAAGAAGCAAAAATTTTTGAAAATACCTCCTGGAGTTGCGCCCACGGCGTAGAACGCTGGAACAGCGATTGCGGCTGCAACGGAGGACACGCCGGCTGGAATCAGCAATGGCGCAATCCTTTAAGAAAGGCTCTTGATTTTGTCCGTGATACCCTGCGTAAAACTTTTGAACAAAAAGGACAAGAATTTTTTAAAGATATTTGGGCCGCAAGAAATGCCTACATTGATGTTATTGCCGACAGAAATAAAACAGAAGAATTCCTGAAAACTTACGGCACACAAAAAGCCTTGGAAGATAAAACAACCGCACTAAAACTTATGGAAATGCAGCGCAATACGCTTTTAATGTATACAAGTTGCGGTTGGTTTTTTGATGAAATTTCCGGCATAGAAACACTGCAAATTATGGCCTATGCCAAACGCGCCATAGAATATAATACGGCACTTACCGGAACAGATATAGAACAGGAATTTATAAATAAACTTGCTCTTGCGCCAAGCAATATAAAAAGTTTCGGCAACGGGGCAAATGTTTACAGAGAACTTGTTTTACCTATGGCGGTGGATATGCGTAAAGTTGCTATAAATTATGCTATTTCCTACCTGTTGGAAGAAATCCTGTTTGATGATGCGATTTATTCCTATAAAATAACCAACCACAAAACTGATGTTATAAGGAACGGTAAAGCCCGCCTTGTTACCGGTTATGCGGATTTTACATCCTGCATTACTTTAGAAAGCCGAACAATAAGTTTTGCCCTTTTACATACCGGAGAAGCAGATTTCACCGCAGGTGCTATTTACGGCAAAACAGATAATCTGGAACAGATAAAACAAGTGTTCGGCGGGCAAGGCCCTGATAACTGTAAAACACTGATAAAAGATTCTTTTGTTGATGTAATGAGTATAAAAGATTTACTTAAAAGCAAACAAAAGCAGATACTTTATACTGCGGTTGAAAACTCCAAAAAGAGAATTACCGCAAATTACGCTAAACTCTTTGAAGAAGAAAAACATATCTTTGACTATCTTTACAAACTTAACCTGCCTATGCCGGAACTCTTTACAAACCTTTCGGCTTTCGCCATAAACGAACAAATAAAACAGGAACTTAAAAAAGACCATATAGACAATGCAAAAACAGCAGAACTGTTAAGTTATTTTGTAAAGTTTGAAAATAAATTGCAAAAGGATGCCATTAAAAAAATCCTTTCCAAAAAATTACGGCAACTGGCAAACAGTTTTAAAGATGACCCGTTAGACTTAAATAAGACATCCAAACTTGTAGAACTCTTAGCCTTTTCGGAAATGTTTAAACTTCCTGTGGATATTTCCTGCGCACAAAATACAGTATTTAAAGTTTATAAAGCCTTGCCGGAACATATAAGGCAAAACCAACTGCTTAAAGTTTTATGCGCCAAATTAAATTTTAATTTAGATTAACGGAGAAGAAAATGCCAAATCCCTCACTCCCCAGACAAAAGGGCCAAAGACAAACCGCCCAAGAAAGTATAAAAAACTTTGATGAAGTCGCCCAAGGTTTAACAAAAGAGCAAGCATTACAAGAGGCTTCGCGCTGTTTAAACTGCAAAAATCCGCAATGCCAGGCTTCCTGTCCAGTCAATGTGCAGATACCCGCTTTTATACAACTTTTACTTAAAGATGATATTAAAGGGGCTGCATCCAAAATTATGGAAACAAGCCTTTTGCCTTCCGTATGCGGCAGGGTTTGCCCGCAGGAAAAACATTGCGAAGGCCATTGTGTGCTTAAAGATAAATTCGGTTCTGTGGCTATCGGGCTTTTAGAAAGATACACCGCCGATACCGCCCGCAAAGAAGGGCTTTTAACACCGCCTGTCCCAGCCCCCGCAACGGGTTTTAAAATTGCGTGTGTAGGCTCAGGGCCGTCATCGCTTTCCTGTGCGGCGGAACTTAAACGCAAAGGCCACGATGTTGTAGTTTATGAGGCTTTACATAATTTTGGCGGCGTATTAAGGTACGGTATACCGTCTTTCCGTCTGCCGAGGGAAATTATCACTAATGAAGTTCAAACAGTTAAGCAAATGGGTGTAAAGTTTGAAGATAATGCCCTTATCGGTGCGGTTTTAACGGTGGAAGAACTGCTTAAAGATTATGATGCCGTTTATATCGGCAGCGGAGCAGGCTTGCCTACAATGGCGGGCGTACCGGGGGAAAATGCCGTAGGAGTATACAGCGCAAATGAATTTTTAACAAGGATAAACCTGCTTAAAGCCTATGATTTCCCTAAAGCCGACACGCCGGTAAAATTAGGCAAAAAAGTTATAGTTTTAGGCGGCGGCAACAGTGCTATGGATGCGGCGCGCTGTGCAGTGCGTCTGCAGCCTGAAAGCGTAAGCATAGTTTACAGACGCAGCCGCGAGGAAATGCCCGCGCGCGTTGAGGAAGTTGAAAACGCTATGCAGGAAGGCGTTAAATTTGAATTCTTAACAATACAAAAAGAAATCTTAACCGACGAACAAGGCAAAGTTATCGGCTTAAAATGTTTAAAGGCAGAATTAGGCGAACCGGATGCCAAAGGCAGAAGACGCCCCATAGCCATAGAAGGCTCTGACTTTGTTATCCCCGCAGACAGTATTATAGTTGCCATAGGCCAAAAACCCAACCCGATTATCCCTAAAACTACCCCCGGCCTTAAAATGACACAGCGCGGCACTTTGGAACTTAAAGACGACGGACAAAGCAGTATTGAAGGCGTTTTTGCAGGCGGCGATATAACAAGGGGCGGAGCAACCGTTCTTTTGGCTATGAAAGACGGCATACAAGCCGCAGACAAGATAAACGAATATCTTAAAAACAAAACCCCTAAAGGCGGTAAATAATATGGAAAAATATACTATCGTAAACAAAAAAATAATTTCTGACACTATTTGCGAGTTTGAAATTTACGCACCTTTAATCGCCGCTAAAGCAAAGGCAGGGCAGTTTATAATTTTGCGTGCGGAAGAATTAGGCGAAAGAGTACCGGTAACCTTGGTAGATTGGAACAGGGAAAAAGGCACTATTACCGCAATAATACAGGCCATAGGCAAATCAACATCCTTGTTTAACAGTTTAGAAAAAGGCGAAAAGTTTTTAAGTGTTGCCGGCCCTTTGGGAACTGCCTTGGAAATTAAAAATTACGGCACTGTTGCCGTAGTAGGCGGCGGCGTAGGCATTGCGGAAATACTGCCTATTGCAAAAGCATTTAAACAGGCAGGCAATAAAATAGTTTCCATATTAGGCGCAAGAACAAAAAGCCTTTTAATACTTGAAGATGAAATGAAAGCCGTTTCCGACCTTATTGTAATAGCCACAGATGACGGCTCTTACGGGATGAAAGGTATGGTAACCGACGCTTTAAAAGCCCTGCACGAAAAAGGCGAAAAAATAGATGCAGGATTTATTATAGGCCCTATACCTATGATGAAATTTACCGCCAAACTGATGAAGCAGTTAGGCATAAAGCCTTTTGCCTCTTTAAACCCGATAATGCTTGACGGTACAGGTATGTGCGGATGCTGCCGCGTTGTAGTTGACGGGGAAACCAAATTTGCCTGCGTTGACGGCCCTATGTTTGAAGCAAGCAATATAGATTTTGATAATCTTATGAAGCGTACCAGCGAATATAAACCGGAAGAACTTAAAGCCTTTGAGGAGTTTAAGAAAACCCATAAATGCAAAAGCGGCATACATTAAAAAAGTGATATTTTAAATTACGCAAAACGCAGGCAAAAAAGCCTGCGTTTTATTTTCATAAACGGTTTATATTTTTAAATATCCTTTGGGTAAAGATAGACAGAAAAAAAGGGTTGGCCACAACATTCACGCGCATTTTTGGCCTTTAAAACTATCATTTAACTTCATTTATATTTGCTAAAATTGTCTTATGAA
>CADAXZ010000070.1 GCA_902791965.1 Candidatus Proelusimicrobium bovinum
TGTAAGCAACTCCGGCGGCAAGTCTTTCACCAAAGCCGTTATATTTATAATTTTTAAATAAGAAAGATGCCGCCATATCAGGGGTATTGGTAAACGGGCTTTTTAAGATAACAGCCCTGAAAGATAAAGGATTATCCTGCAATAAATCAATAAGTGCGGTATTACCTAAAGAGTGGGCAAATAATACTAAATCCTGCGGCGGAATTTGCTTTTGGGTAAGCATATAATCCAAAGCGGATTTCCCGTCTTTAAAAAAGTTCTCTTGGTTTAAAGTACCTTTGCTTTGGCCGAAGCCGCGGTAGTCAAACAGAAACACTCCATAACCCAAAGCGGCATATTCCTGCGCGAACTGCCTGTAATAACTGATATTACCCGCATTCCCGTGGAAGAACAATATCGTAGGTTTACCCTCTTGTGCAGGCTTGTAAGAGCCGTAAAGCGGTGTATTATCACTGCTTTCAAAAACTTCCTGCGTAAAACCTTGCGGCATAGGGGCTACCTGTTGCAGAGGGGCGTAAATTATATGGTCGGCAAATTGGTTTAAGCCTGCCAAAATAAAAATAATTGCAATAATAAAAAAGAAAAGTTTTTTCATAAATAAAACCGTTTTTGTATATTCGTAAATTTTAAGCGGTATATGCCGCTTATCCTATCTATATTATATATTTATTTGTAATACAGACAGTAAAATTACGGTGTATGCCTAAAAGTAAAACTAAAATCTGGTTTTATTTATTCTCAGAAAGACTTTTTATAGGGAATTATTTTTCTTTAGCAGAATTTTCCTTTTTGTTTTGCTCTGTCTTTTTGGCGGTATTGTAAAATAAAGGGCCGCTATAACCTATATCTTCTGCCAAACTGCGGGCGGAAAGGAACATATCCGCATATTTCCTTTTCTGGTTATTTATTTGTTCCTGCGTTAAATTTGATTCTTTTGTCATAAAAAATACTCCCAAGGTAAATTCCACAGGAGTATAAAAAGAAAAAGCCCATCGTAAAGACGGGTATAAGAAGCCCCATCTTTCAAGCATTAGCACCTTGCATCTTGGCAGGTTGCTGTGTAGTCATCGGGCTTGCCCCTCGTACACTCTCTATGGTAATTATATTATAGTATTTTACTATCCTTTATAGGCTTAATTGTTTTTATTATATTTTTATAAGGTTATTATCCAATATTTATTTTTTTCTGAATAATTAGCGTAAAATTTATAATATCTTTATAAGGGGGAAATATGTTTAAAAATATACTTATAGCGGTTGTTATTATCGCAATTATCGGCGGAGTGTGCGGGCTGGTACATCTTATAAGGGTTGCACAGCGCAATAAAAAGGAACTTGCGGCATTTAATAATGAGGTTGCTTACAGTGCAAATTTGGGTAAAGTGTTAATTGTTTACTACTCTTTTACGGGTAAGACGGAAGATATTGCAAAACAAATTGCCGCTTTAACAAAAGGGGATTTATACCGCCTTAACACGCAGGAAGAATTTAAGTCATCGCCGGCTTTTTACGCTAAGGTAAAAAAGCAGTTGTCGGAGAAAAATTATCCGCCGCTTGCAGGGGAAATGCCGGATATAAGCGTTTATGATACGGTATTTGTCGGTGCTCCTGTTTGGTGGTACACTATGGCAACACCGCTTTTTACCTATTTGGGACAGACGGATTTTAAAGGCAAAAAAGTTGTGCCGTTTTCCACGCAGGGCAGTAATGAAGGCAAATTTTTAGAAGATTTTACAGCCAATGCCAAAAACGCACAGATTGCCAAATATGAAAAGTTTAACAATGTCAGCAAGGATTACGCTAAAGCCGTACATAACAAAATAATTGCCTGGCTTAACGGTTTATAATTTGCCGTTATATAACAGTACCCCCCCGAATTTAATCGGGGGTTTCTGTTTAAAATTATATTATAAATAAACTTACCAAAGTTGAGGATCTTTAGGACCGTATGTTTCTTTGTAATAATCCATAACTCTTTTTTGGACATCTTCGGATGCGTTGCGGTATTCTGGGTCAATAAGGAAAGGATATTTATCAAAAGAGGCATACATATCCCAAGTATTGGTTATTAAAGAAAGGTCTGTTTCTGCGTTAATCCAATCTCTTTCATCTAATTCATATTCTGCTTTTACTTTACGGTAATTTTTTAATAATACGGCCTGAAAATTCTTTTCGTCCTTACTTCCCTGAGAACGCCTGTAAGCCTCGTTAAAGACGGTATCATCAATCACTTCCAAATAAGGTGCTTCTGCCCCGTCTGCACTATCAGTGTTTGAAGCATTTGCTACTATATTAGGAACAGAAAAATATTCTGCTTCATAACCGTCTGCGGTATATTCCCCGCCGATTTCGCGCCATAAATAACCGATACTAACGCCGTCGGCATTACATTCATCTTCAACGGTATTGTTTTTATTTACTTTGCACACTTTAGGTGCTTTTTTTGTTAATGTGTTTTCAACTTTTTTGTTATCGGATTTTTTTTGAGCGGTATTTGATGATTGGGCAAATACGCTAAGCGGCAACAGACAAGTTATAGTAAGACATAAGGCTAAATTTTTTATTTTCATAAGACAATCCCCATTTATATAAAAATTAAGTTTCTAAGTATTATTATAAAAGTTTGATATTATAAAAGAAAAGAGTCTTTGGACCTATTATACATATAGGTCCTTTAGTCCTGACACAATTTCAAAGGAATAATATACAATCTTAAATATATACTATTTTACAGAGGGAATATGTTATCTAAAAAATTATATACAACCGGTATGTTTTGTATTGCTTTGCTTTTAACGCAAGCAGGTGCGGCGCAGTCTTGGCAGTTTGTAGGCTCGCGTGCTATGGGTATGGGCGGTGCAGGCGTTGCAACCGCTTACGGCCCAGATGCCCAATATTGGAATCCCGCAGGTCTTACACAAGAGGAAGATACAAATGAAACGGGCCTTTTAATAAATGCAGGTATGAGCCTTGAAACTACCAAAAATGTTTTGGAGGGTGTAGGCAATTTGACGGATATGTCTAAGAAATATAAAAACCTTAAGAATGATATTTCTGCAGGTAATAATATATCGGCAGAAGATATAAGTACTATTTTTAAGGGCCTTAATAATATTTCCAAATTAATAGGAGATGATACCGGCGCACTTGTAAATGCTGATGCGGGCGTCGGCTTTAAATTTAAGAATTTTTCAGTATCCGGCAGGGCATTCGGTACAGGTTCAATTATGCCTGTTGTAGATACTAAAAATATCAAATTTAATACCGGAACGGGTTTACAAATCGGCAACCCTTCCGCAGTTTTAACACCTGCCCAGCAAACTTTGGCTGACAGGCTTGCGGCAAAGATTGATGAAACAGGTACATTTTCTTCCCTTAAGACTTTGCTTAACGATACCACCTGCACAACAAGCGGACAACTTGCCGTAGCCCTTATTGATGCCGCTTTATCTTACGGTATCACACAACAGCAACTTGAGTCCGCTATCGGTACGGCTATTGATAATATGCCGGGCGCTGCGGAACTTATCAATCAGGCTGCAAGTGCTACGGGCAGTTATAAAGATAACGAAACTTTGGCTATGGCCGATACGGCTGCTTTCGGGGAAGTTTCACTTGGTTACGGTATGCAGGTTTTCCGCGGTATAAAAGTAGGCGGAAACTTTAAAGTTATCAGCGGTTATACGGCACAAACCGGCGTAATGATACTTACAGACGACCAAAAAGTAGAAGATATTTTTAGAGATGCCAAAGATAATAAAAAGAATACCACTAATGTTGCGCTTGACTTGGGCGCAATGCTTAATTTATCACAATTATTGCAAAAGGATGTCTTTTTTAATCCTCAGTTCGGTTTGACTGCGCGCAATATTAACGGTCCTAAATTTGACAGACCTGATTTGCCCGCAGGTGCAAACCCCGCCATAGCGCAAAATTGGCGCACTGATAAATATCAGTTAAAACCGCAAGTCCGTGCAGGTGCGGCTGTAAATCCGTTTAAGTGGATGACTTTTGCTGCTGATATTGACTTAACGGAAAATGAAACTATTGCATCTTCCATAAAGTCCCGCCAACTTGCTTTGGGTATGGAATTTAATTTGGTAAACAGCGAAAAATTCAATATGCCTTTAAGAGTGGGATATAATAAAAATTTGGCACAGAGCAATGTCGAGCCTTTTTATACGGCAGGTATCGGCTTTGATATGATGCATTTTTATATTGAACTTGCCGGAGCAGTCAGTACAAAAACTGCGGAAATTGACGGTAAAAAATATCCGTCCTCAGGGGCAGCCAGCCTTACCTTGGGTTTTCTGTTTTAGTTAACGGTTTTATTAAATATTACACCCAAGAGTAATAAATTTAACAGCCCTGCTTTAACGGCAGGGCTTATTTGTATAAATATAAAGATAAACAGTTTGTTTTAAAGACAATATATGTTTATTATTTAGTATTATGATTATATACTTTATCTAAGGAGTATTAATATGGAAACATCCCGCAAGATTGCCCTTGTTACGGGCGCGAGCCGCGGTATCGGTTTGGCTATTGCCAAACAGTTGGCAGAGGACGGGTTTGACATTTGGCTTAATTACCGCTGCAACCATAATGCTGCAAAGCAGGCAAAAAAGGAAATTGAAGAATTGGGGGCAAAATGCACTTTACTGCCTTTTGATGTGGCAGATGCTAAAGCCGTACAGGATGCCTTAAACCCTTTGCTTGCCAAAGATACGCCTTATGCTCTTATCAATAATGCCGGCATACGCAAGGATAATTTACTTATTTTTATGAAAGATAATGAATGGAATGATGTTATCTCCACAATTTTGGGAGGTTTCCATAATACAACAAAAGCGGTTTTGGCGGCTATGATTCACGCCAAACGGGGGCGTATAGTAAATATCGCATCTTCCGACGCGCACGCAGCTGTTCCCGGACAGGCCAATTATTCAGCCGCAAAAGCGGGGATAATCGGCGCAACACGCAGTTTAGCCGCGGAAGTCGCCAAACGCAACATTTTAGTAAATGCCGTATCACCCGGTTTTATTGAAACGGAAATGCTTGAAGGTCTGCCGATAGATAAAATTTTGCCTTTGATACCTTTGCACCGTTTGGGTAAACCGCAGGAAGTTGCCGCTCTTGTCGGTTTTTTATGCTCGGATAAAGCATCTTATATAACAGGGCAGGCATTCCAGGTAAACGGCGGAATTTGTATGTAAATGAATTATCTTAAATTGATATAATACGAATATGGACGAAAATAATACTGTTGTAATTACTGGAATGGGGGCGGTATCTCCTTACGGACAGGGGGTAAATGCACTTTGGAACGGTTTGCTTAATAATGATAATTGTATGCATACCGTAGAAGAATTGCAGGCGCTTGAAATGGTAAATACCAAAGTAGCCGCAACTGTTGAGCAGGCGGATTATTCTTTTATTCCGCGTAAACACCGCCGTACTATGAGCCGTATGGGCCTTTATGCTTACTGTGCCGCAGTTGAAGCGCTTAAACAGGCCGGCTATGAAAACGCACCCGCAAATTTAGGCTTTTTTATGGGCTCAACTTTAAACAGTATTTCCGTATGGCTGCAACTTTGCGGATATAGCCAAGGCGCACATTTGGAACTGATAAAAACATCAGATTTTTTGCAGATTATGAATCACTCTCCTTTGGCGGCAGTTTGCCAAGCCCTAAAAATAAACGGGATTTCCGTAGGCAGCAGCGAGGCTTGTGCAACCGGCCTTATGAATATGGGGCTTGCCTATTTGTCTATAAAATCCGGTTTAATTACACAGGCACTTTGCGGCGGAACGGAGGAATATCATCCGATGTTCAGCGCGTGTTTTGATATTATGCAGGCCACATCAAAAAATTCTAATGAAAATCCTTCCGCGGCCTGCCGTCCTTTTGACGAGAGCAGAACAGGGCTTGTGGTTTCGGAAGGATGCGGGCTTTTATTTATGGAAAGCAAAAAAAGCGCTGTTGCACGCGGGGCAGAAATTTTGGCGGAAGTTGCGGGTTTTTATTCTAATACGGAAACGGAAAGTATGGCTTATCCTTCCGCAGATACTTTAAAACAATGTATGCAAGGGGCTTTGTTTTGCGCCGGATTAAAGCCAGAAGATATAGATTTGTTAAATGCACACGCGACGGGAACTGTTGCCGGAGATATTGCCGAAACACAAGCGGCGCAGGCGGTTTTCAATGCGGAGTTAAAGATAAACAGCCTTAAAGGGCATATCGGGCATAGTATGGGCGCAAGCGGCAGTTTGGAAAGTATAGCCTGCGTAAATATGCTTAAAGAAAATACCGTTGTGCCTACCAAAAATTTAAACCGTAAAGACGGGCGTTGCGGCAATTTAAACTATATCAAACAAAAAGAGAATATCCCTTTGAATATTATTATGAAAAACAGTTTTGCCATAGGCGGCAATAATTGTTCCCTGATTTTAAGGAGGTCTTTGTGATTACCAGAGATGAAATTATAAAACGCACCAACGAAACTTTAAAAAAGGAATTTGAATTTACCGACGAACAACTTGTGCCGTCTGCATCTTTAAAAGATGATTTGTGTTTGGACAGTTTGGATGCGGTGGATATGGTGGTTGTTTTGGAGCAGCAATTCGGCGTAACTTTGCGCCAGGGCTATAATTTAAGCACTATGGTAACTTTAAACGACTTATACGATTTTATTGAAAATTTAGCCCGTACACACCAAAAATAATATGGGGTGTTTGCGTACTTTTTTTAATACTGTTTTTATAGGGACGGCAGCAATATTATGGTTGGCTTTTTCTTCCGTTATTGCTGCCCCGTTTTTATATTTTAAGAAGGATAAAACAGGCCGCGCGGTACGCAAATTTGTATATATACAATCCTGCGGTATAGTAAAATTTATCCGCTTAGCAGCCAAAAGTTTTAAAATTGAAACCGCACCGCGCCCGCAGGGCAGTTGTATTGTAGCGGCCAATCACGCTTCGGCTTTAGATTTATATACTATAAGTGCTTTCGGTTTTGATAATGTGCTTTATATAACAAAAGGCTGGGTTTTTAAACTGCCGTTTTTCCGCTATGTTATGAACGGCGCAGGATATATAGATGCGGAAAAAACTCCACCGGAGAAAATGCTCGCTTTATGCCGTAAGACTGTGCAAAACGGATGTGATATAGTTCTTTTCCCGCAAGGCTCAAGGAAGAACCCTCAGGCGCGTTTTAAAAGCGGGGCATTTTATTTGGCACAGCAACTTGATTTACCTGTCGTGCCTGTTGCACTTAAAGGTACGCAGAATATGCTGCCCGCTGGGAGTTTTACTATAAAATCTGCCGATATAGTTTTGAGCCTGTATATCCCAAAGATTTTAGCGGCGAGATAGGCCATTTGCGTATGGCGCAGGCTGTAAAAAAACAGATTATGGATTTTGTTAATAAGGAGTGATAGTTATGAAGAAATTATTTTTTATTTTAGTTTTGGGTGTTTTGGCTTTTGCAGGGTGTCAAACTACAACTCCGAGAAAAAATCAAGTACAAAATATTGAACATAAAAACATAGCATTAAATGATGAACAGGTATTATCAAAAGCCATTATCAAAGGTGCTATACGGCGCAAATGGGAAATTACGGAATCTGCCCAAGGTATTATAAAAGCAGAATTAAATATCCGTTCCCATTGGGTAAAAGTTGAAATACTTTATGGCAAAGATTATTATGCCATATTGTATAATGACAGTAAAAATTTAGGATATAAGGAAAAAAGCCAAACTATACACCCTAATTACAACAGATGGATAAAATATTTGGAGCGCTCCATCAATACCGCTATTGCAGAAAGCCTATGAAATATCCCGAAATTGTATCCCTTATCCCTCACCGCAAGGCAATGCTTTTTGCCGACAGGATAATATCCGTTGAAGAAAAAACGGGTACGGTTGAATGTATTGTAAAAAAAGATAATATCTTTTTGCGCGCCGACGGCACTTTATCGCCGGAAATCTATTGCGAGATGATAGCACAGGGATTTGGCGCGTGCGAGGCTTACCGCCGAATACAAAAAGGCCTTACCATAGACGGCGGCGGTTATCTTGCAAGTTTGCGTGATGTTGAGGTTTATTCCTGCGGCAAAAGCGGAGATATTTTGACGGTCAAAACGGAAAAGGCGGAAGAATGTTTTTCAACGCATATCGTACGGGGGGAAGTTTTCCGCGGGGATGAAAAATTAGGCGCGGCTACCGTCTATATTTTTATGTGGAAAAACGGAGAGATACCCCAAACCTTATGAGATACTTTGTAACTTTTATTTTTTTGTTTGTTTTTTGCTGTTTTGCGCAAGCAGGCGACAAAACCTTGCAGGAATATGCCGCAGCAATAAACAAAGTAAATACTCTTAAAAGCACTTTTAAGGAAGAAAAACATCTTTCTTTATTAAGCCAGCCGATAGAAAGCGAAGGTTTTTTATTGTTTGATAAAAAAGCCCAAAAATTGCTTTGGCAGTACCAAAATCCTTTTGATAACGGCTTTTTAATTGAAACAGATTTAATTTACCGCATAAAAAACGGGCAAAAACAGCAAGTGCAAAATGCCGCCGGCAAGATAATGGCGGCGCAAATGCTTATTTGGCTTACGCTTGATTTTGATTCCCTAAAACAAAATTATGCCATTACTTTAAAACAAAACGAAATAGTTTTTATTCCGCTTAAACCGCATAAAGTTATAAAGCAAATTACCGTTTATCCCGATGAAAATAATCCGCAAATAATAAAACAGGTAAAGATGCTGCAGCCCGGCGGGGATTTTATACTTTGGAGTTTTACGGGTACACAAATCAACCCCGAAATAAAAAAAGAGGTTTTTGAGTGAATTTTATACGCAAACACGCCAAACTTATATTTTTATTTGCGGCGGCAATAATTTGCGGCGGCTTATTTTTTTACCTGCCCGTACAAGAAAATATTTTAGCCTTAATACCCCAAAATATAAAAACGGAAGTTGAACTGTTCCAGCAATCACCGTTAAGTAAAAAACTGATAGTTATAACAGAAGGGCAAACACTAGCGCAGGCAGCGGCGGCAGCACAGCAAGTCAAGGAAAAACTGCTTGAATCCGGCTATATAAAAACTTTAAACTTACCTGAAGAAAATATAATTTCTTTAATGCTTAATGCCTTGCCGGAGAGATTTTCCCAACAGGATAACAACCTTGCGCAAGCAAAACTTTCCGCAGAAAATTTGAGCAAACAGTTTGATATTTACAAACAGGAGTTATTTTCTTTTGAAAGTATGTTTGCCGCGCAGAAAATTGCGGCTGATCCTTTTGGGCTTTCTCAAATACTCTTTGATAAATGGGCGGTTTTGGGCAAGAGCACACAAACACAATATAAAGACGGTTTCATTTCTGATAAAAGCGGTACGGTGCTTGCGGCTTTATATGATTTAAAGCAAGATACTTCAGATTTGGCTTTTGCAAAACAAATACAAACTTTTTTTGATAATCTCCGGCCTAAATTACCTAAATGCTCAAGGGTATTTTTTATGGGCGGCCTGCGTTATACATTGGAAAATGTTTCCGTCATAAAAAAAAATTTATTTATTGTAAGTATAGCAGCTTTTATGCTGCTTGGCGCAATATTTTTGTTTTTCTTCAGAACAAAAAGGGCTTTGCTTATTTATCTATTGCCTTTTATTGTCATAATGCCGGCGGCGTTTATAACGCAGATTATATTCGGCGGTATAAGCGGTATAACTTTGGCTTTCGGCAGCGTGGTTGCAGGTTTAAGCGTTGATTATGCCGTTTATGTTTATTTTGCTTTGGCGGCGAAAAATAAAGATAAACAACAGGCATTAAAACAAATCAGTAAACATCTGTGGCTTAATTTTTTAACATCTGCCCTTTGTTTTTCCGCTTTAATTTTTTCTTCCGTGGAAGTTTTTAAACAGATAGCGGTATTTGCTTTAACTGCTTTAAGCCTTGCGCTGTTTGCGGCTTTAAAGATATTCCCGCAGTATTTTAATTGCAGTAAAACGCAAAAACAATCAGATGGTATAAAAATAAAAAATTTACCTTTTAAAGCGGCTTTTACTTTTCTTTTTATTTTGCTCGCTTTTGGCATTTGGGGAATATACGGTACTGTTTTAAGCAAAGGGCTTGATTCTTTAAATTCCGCTTCCGCCGCTTTTGCGCGGGATAAACAAATTGCGGAAAAATTATTTTCTTCCGATAAAAGCGCGCTGTTATTTGCCTTGGGCAAAACTCAGGATGAGGCACTTTTAAATAATGAAGTTTTGTCCCAAATCCTGCCAGAACCTTTGGCGGCAAGTACGATTTTTGTGTCTGGCAAAACCAAAAGCGAAAATCTTTCCCGCTGGGCGGAATTTTGGAATAAAGAGCAAATTTCTTCAGCAAAAGAACTTTTAGAGGAGCAAGCAATCAAAACAGGTTTTAACCCCGCCGCTTTTGACGGCTTTTTTACTTGGCTTAATGATACGCTTGAAAGTAAGAATAAAGCAAATTCCGCTGATTTTTCCGCTTTTTATAATCCGCTTATATCACTTTCAAACGGTTCGTATGCAGTAATAAATATAGTGCCGGATACAGAGTTTTACCAAAGGGCGGCACAAGACGGGAAAGGAATATTTATTTCCTCAAATTATCTGCAAAAGCAACTTACGGCTAATGTTAAAAAAGAGGCTTTATTAGTCGTGTTTTTAGCAGTCTTATTTAATTTTATTGCAGTTCTTTTTATGTTTAAATCCTTAAAAAAATCTTTATTTTGTTTTCTGCCCGTTATTTGCGGGGCTTGTTTGTTATTTGCGCTGTTGGCTTTTTTTAGGATAGAAATAAATTTGTTCGGGCTTATTTTTTTACCGCTTTTGGTCGGGCTGGGTATAGATTATGCCATATTCCAACTGATGAAATATCACTCTGCGGGGCAAAATACGCAGGCGCTTTATCCCCAGCAGGCGCTTTTGGCGGCTGGATTATCGACTTTAGCGGGCTTCGGCGTATTGGTCTTGGCAGGGCATAATGTTTTATTTATAATGGGTTTATGTGCACTTTTGGGTATCGGCGGCTCAATATTTGCCGCCGTATTTATTTTACCTGCATTTTTGGAGCGTTATTTATGAAGTTCTTTTTGTTTTTTGCCATAATATTTTTAACGGGGTGTGCAAGTGCCTTTATAAAAACACCCGTGCCGGATACTCCGCTTGATATGCAATCGGCGGCGAGGACAAACGGAGTAATAGAGCCTTATCAGTTTGATTTTACTATGATAACGCAATATCAGGGTCAGCAAGTGCGTGCGGTAATTTTGGCAGAGCCTGCTTTT
>CADAXZ010000071.1 GCA_902791965.1 Candidatus Proelusimicrobium bovinum
CAGAAAATATAGCAAATTTTTGTATTGAACTTGATGCAATTTTTAATGACGGCGGGCTTACACAGGCAACACAAGATTTTCAATCTGCCGGACAGGAAATATCTTCTTTAATGGATTCTTTACAAAGCAGAGCAAAAAGCGGCGCGGATGTTTTTACGCAGAGTGCTTTTAGCGGCTTTTCGGCATTAAAGAGCGGCTTGGAAGATTTTTTCAATTATACATCCTCTGCGTTTTTGGATTTGGACTTACTTATCAAAAGCGTTTGGGATAATATGGTAAACAGTTTTTTTGAAGCCGTTGCAAAAATGGCTGCCAATGCCGTAATTTCAAATATTTTTGGCGGTATGGCAAGCACCTCAAGCGGGTTTTTGGGCAGCAGAAGGAGCGGCGGCCCGATAGATAAAACAGGCCCTTATTATCTGCACGAAGGGGAATTCGTTTTGCCGCCGGAAGTCGTTTCCGCTATAAAAGGCGGCAGTACTGCCCGTACAGCGGAAAATACGGCACAAAACGCAAGCGCGGCCCAAACGGTAAATATTACACTTAATACGCCGATAACTTTGAACGGTTCGGCTGATAAGAATGATGCACAAAAACTTTGCGAAGAAATTTCCCGCGCCGCCCGCCGCGGCGTAAGTTGGGCTGTGGAGCAAGCCAAAATAAGTTATAAAATAGGACGGGAAAGAAGTACGGAGTCTGCCTTATGATAAACCCGATAGAAATTTTAACACCGGACCTTTTACTTAACGGAACTCTTTACGATTTACAGGGTAATGCTTTAACTTTGCAGCAGGGCAGCAAAAATACTTTAAGCGGCGGGTTTGAAGCCGTTTTTCCGTCATCTGTTCAAGCAGATAAAGTACTTATAAAAAACACTTCTCTTGAAGATTTAAGTATTTATTATAAAGTGCAAAGCGAAGCAGAGTATATTTTAATGGAAAATGCTTCCGTTTTTTTAAGCGGAAAAGATATGCTTATCACTTTCCCGCAGGTTGTGCAGGCAGTTGCATTTAAGTTTGTTTTTGCCTCTGAAAGTGAGGAATATTTTTATTCTTTTATTTTGCTTAAAAGCCTTTTGGTTTTAGATACGGTTTTAAGTTCATTGCGCCCTTCAGTTTTCTGCCGCGGCGGGCATCATTATACTGCCGGCGGTAATTTGATTTTATGGCGGGAATTTTGTAAGCACGGCGGTACTTTAACGCTTGAAAATGTATCATCTTCCGTTAAAAACGCTTTGGCGGAGATATGTGCTGGAAATCTTTTGCTTACTTTTATTTTTTACGGCGGCTTTGATTTAAGCCAAAGCGGAGAGTACGGTTTGGCAGCCCCGCTTAAAACAGAACTTGACAGAAGCCTTTCTTTGTGGCGCGCCGAAATGGAACTCGCGGAGAAATAATTATGAAACAAATTTCAACTTCCCTGTCCGGAACTTTAACTTCCAATACTTCGTCATATATTAAAAAACTGCTTTTGTATCCGAGGCTTTGGGATAATTCCCAAAATAAATATACCGACGGGCCTGCCTGTGATATAACACCTTATCTTATCTCTTGCGCAACTGTCAAATGGAAACTTGATAATGAAGGCTACGGCGTTTGGAATACCGCAGGGCTTCCAATAACTTTAACTGATAATGCTCCGTTTTTAAGCGGGCAGATTTACGGCGCGCGGGCAGAAGTTTATTGCGGTGCACTTTGCGGGGAAATTGCGGAGTATGTAAAAATTTTCCGCGGGTTTATCCTGCGCGAGCCTTGTTTTAATAAAGAAGAACACTCCTGTATTATTTATTTAAGCGGGGAACTTGCGCTTTTATCTTCTTACAAGGCGGAAGAATTATCTGTTTTGCATGAAAATATTTTAATTTCTTCCCGTCCCGCGCAATCTTCATCTTCTGAAGATAACGACTATCTTGTTTTTACTTTACCGAGCAGGGCCGTCGGTGCGGTGCTTAATGTTTTATGCGGTGATACTTCTACCGGCATAGCAGGCGCGACGGAATTAAAGGAAGTAAACTCTTATGAAGTATCTTCCTTAAATTCTTATAAATATCCCGCTAAAATAACGCTTTTAAAACCTCTTGCCGCGGGTAAAAGTTTATGGGTTTCTTACCGTTGCTGGCATACCGATAAAAGCATTGAATGGGCTGTGGAGCAGACGGCGGCGCTTTGCGGTTATACGCAAAACAATGCGGAAATTCAATCCGTTGATTATGAAGGCCTTATAGAAGCGTTTTTCAAGCAGCCTTCCGATGCGGATTTTACGCAAGGCAGTTGGGATTATGCGGAAGTTTCATCCTCGTCGGTAAAGTTGCCGTCATCTTTTTTAAGTGCGGCACAGTATGATTGGCATATAGTCCATTCAGGCAATGTTCCTGTAAATTTTACGCCAAGCAGTATTTCACTTGGGCAAGGCACTTTAAGTAATCCCGTTAGTGCAGCCGCCCCTTCAGAGCAAGCCTACGGAACTTGGGAAATTGAAACCGACAGCCTTTTAAACGAAGATTTACAGCATTATTTTTATTATGTTGCCGATAATGAAGATTTCCGCTATGCAAACGGATATTGTTTTACTTTTACTAAAGCCGATTATTACAGGGTATTCTTTTCTTTTTATAAAGTAAACAGCGGCAGTTTGCAGCAAATGGGTGTAAAATGGTTTGACAGGCAAACCCATACCGACCGCCTTACTTACAGAATATCCCGCGACGAAAACGGTACTGTTCGTTTGTTTGTGCGCCCGCTTACACCTTCTGTTGATAATTGGATTGATTTGGGCATTGTCTTTACCGATAATACTTATACAACTTGCACGCATCACATAGTGGAGTTTATGCATTGCGCGCCAAACAGTATTTATAATATACGCTTAAGCCCGCAGGCGGCGCTAAGTACGGGGGAATATGCGCCTTACGGCAGTTATTTAAGCCCTGTAATAGACGGCGGCAGCGGGCTTTGCGCTTGGACGGATTTTACTGCTTCGCAGGAACTTAACGATTGCAGCGGGGCGTTTTTCAGCCGCAGTAAAAATAACCTGCAGGATTCTTGGGGTGCTTGGCATAGTTTGACAATCGGTTGTGCCCCGCAGGAAACAGGCCGCTATCTTCAACTTAAATGGTACGCCCAAAGCGACCAACTTCAAACAAAATCTCCTAAACTTAACTATTGGCAGGTTGATTGGGAAGGCGAAGGCGTAAATATCGCTATGCTTAATACGGGCGGGGCTTCTTGCAAAGATATTATAACGGAACTTGCGGTTCTAAGCGGTTATCAAATAGGTTTTACGGCAGAAGGTAAATTCTTTTTCAAGCACCGCCCTGCTTTAACTTCGCCTGTTCTTACAATAGATAAAAACGATATTTTAAGCGTTGAAAGCATTAATAACGGTGCGGATAAACTTTATAACAGGGTATGCGTAAACTTTGGCAATTACAGTTGCTGTATTGACGAATTTACACAACAAAATCCGCGCCCTAATCTTATAGATAAATACGGCGTAAAGGAACTTGTGCTTTCTTCCGGTACGCTTTTGCCGGCCCATAATGCCAATTTGGCGCGCGCCTGCGCTCCGGCTGTTTTTAGGGAGGCTGGCAAACTTAAAAAGCGCGCGGCTGTATTATGCCGTTTTTTACCGCAAATAGATTTGGGGGATGTTATCAGCGTAAATTACGGTGCGGATTTAAGCGGCAATATGCTTGTAGAAGGCTTGGAATTTGATTTGGAAAATTGGGTTTTACGCCTTGATTTATGTTCGTGGGATTAACTTATGCAGGCAAATATCTTTACTTATAATTCTTGCGGGGTTAAAGGCTGGTTTATACTTTTAAATATCGTTAAAAATATTTTGTATATAGCAGCGGTATTTCTTTCTTTTTCGCTTTGGTTTGCTTCTACTGTAAACACGCCTAAAACCTTGGAAAATCTTCAGGCCCGTTTGGATGTTTTGTCGGCTTCAAACAGCAGGCTTGAAGCAAAGGTGGAATTTTCTTTGGAAGAACTCCGCCTTATAAAAACTATTTTAAATAATAAACAATACGGAGATAAAAATGTTAAACAAAACTTTAAATATACTTATTAAAATCAAAAATTTTTTAAAAGGCAAAAAGATTTATCTTGCCGCACTCATACTTATTTTGCAGGCCGTTTTGGGCTACTTAGGGCAGATAGTTGATTTTACAAACTTTGCCGATTTTATAGGGTGGTGCGGCTCTCTGGGTAGTAATGAATTTACTTCCGTTTTACTTGAGGGTTTAGGGCTTTTCGGCCTGCGTTTTGCTTTCGGTAAAAATACCGCACAAAAACAAACAAAATAAAAATTTTATTTAAACTTTGAATATCAAAAAGCCCCGCAACTATTAAAATTGCGGGGTTTAAGTTTGGCGACTTTTATTTAAGGTTATAAAATCAAATTAAGTAGTCCGCACAGTACAACCGAAATCGTAAAAGTAAGTGCTATAACTTTAAATCCGTCTTTAAGCCCGCCTTCTCTTAACAGTACAAAGAAAGAAGCCGTACAAGGCATATACATTGCCATAAAAATACAGGCTACAACCATTTGCTTTGCAGTAAGGGCAAAGGGGATTAGCAACCCTATTGAAACATCTTTCCTTAAAAAGCCTAAAAGTATGGCCGAAGCCGTTTCTTTGGGTAAACCCAAAATACCGGTTATAAGCCCTTTCATAGAGTTCTGCACAAAGTCTATAAGGCCCAGCATATCGGCTACGGTAATTATAAACATACCCGCTATGATAAGGGGGATTGCTTCCTTAATAAAATCTTTGGCGCGGCGTACAAGTTGTTTTAAAAACGGTTGTAATTTAGGCCATTGCCAACTTGGCACTTCCATAAAAATATCAGCAGTATCCCCAGGCAGAATTTTATTTAATACCGCACCCGTAGCAATACCCGTAAAAAGCATAACTGCAAAGATAGTAATAAGGTATTTTATGCCGTAAGGCGCAACAACGCTGAACATCATAGCGCTTTGCGATATGCAGGGCACCATAATCAAAATTAAAGCGAGGGCGATAAGTTTCTGTCTTTTAGTTTCCAAAGAGCGTACCGCCATAATTGCCGGTACTTTACAGCCAAGCCCTAACATTATCGGTATTGCGCTGTATCCGTGCAGGCCTATTTTATGCAGTAAAGAATCAAGCAAAATAGCCAAACGCGGCAAATAACCTAACATTGAAAGGAAATCCAGCACCGCATAAAAAGATACTACATAAGGCAGAACATCAACAAAGGCAATTTTTATACCTTCGGAAAGTATGCCTAAACCTCCTGCCGCATCAGAGGAACTGCCAAATAAAATAGTATAGACAAAAGTATTTTGGGTAAAAGCAAACAAATTTTGCATAAAGGGCAGGTAATATTCCTCATATAAAGGTGTAAGCAAATCTATGCAACTTTCGCCCAAAAAGCGGATAATAAAAAAGGAAGCAATCATCACAAAAAAAGCAATCGGCAGGCCCAGCCAACTTGAAGTAGCGGCATCTTCCAGCCTTTCAATTAAGGTAGGGTGGCGGTGAGTTATCCTCTGGGCTTGTGCGCTTATCTTGCCGATTAATTTCCATTTTTCGTCGGTATCTGTGGGTATTTTAGGCGCTTTAAAACGGATTTCGCCGTTGTTTAATTTTGCTATAGTGTCGGAAAGTTCTTTAAGCCCTTTACCGCTGATTGAGTTGGACGGTATTACCGGTACGCCCAAAAAAGCGGAAAGTTTTTGCGGGTCTATGGCGATACCTTTTTTTTGCGCTATATCAAACTTATTTAATACCAAAACTGTTGGTTTGCCCAAAGCCAAAATATCCAAAGCAAAAAATAAATTACGCTCCAAATGCTGGGAATCGGCAACATATACGGCAATATCGTAAGGTTTGTTTTTGATAAGTTTGCAGGCTTCTTCTTCCGTGCGGCTGCTTTCGTGTAAACTGTAAATACCCGGCATATCATATATGGTATAAAGGTTTTTATCTATATTCATTTCCCCTTTTAAAAGGGAAACGGTAGTCCCCGGGTAATTTGAAGCATCGGTCTTTATCCCCGTCAGGCGGGAAAACATAGTGCTCTTGCCTACATTGGGGTTGCCCATCAAAAAAATAGTTTTTTTGACGGCGGAAACTTTAATTTCCTTTAAAAGCGTAAGGCCCTTTTCGTCATCTATTCCGTGGGTATCAATAAGCAGGGTAAAATTATTTTCTTTATCTTCTTTATTTTGCTTTATGGTATTATCTGTATTTTGTATATCCGCCGGTTTTTTGGAAGATATTAAAATATATTCCGCTAAAGTTTTGCCTATGGCAATATC
Organism: Candidatus Proelusimicrobium bovinum; assembly: GCA_902791965.1. GTDB lineage: Bacteria > Elusimicrobiota > Elusimicrobia > Elusimicrobiales > Elusimicrobiaceae > Proelusimicrobium > Proelusimicrobium bovinum. The sequence continues at coordinate 6,307 of CADAXZ010000071.1, forward strand.
AACACCGTTAGCATCAATTACTAAGGGGGAAACGGAATTCTTCCTTTTTACGGGGCAGCCCTTGTAAAGCCCCATAGAATTTAAACGCTGTTTTACTTCGGGGCTGCTATGTGCTATCTGGTGTATATATCCGCTTGAACCTTTTTTAAGTTCTACTAATCTCTTTACTGGCGCGGAGTTTTTTGTCATAACCAATCCTTCTATATAGGTAAAATTTTAGTTAAAAGTAAGTCTTTCCTAACAATTATACAATATTTCCTTACAGATTGTCATTAGATAATAAAGTTGTATTTAACTAACATTTCAGATTTAAGATATTATAGTAGGGGATATTTTTGCATATCTTAAAAAGCAGGTTGTATTTTTCGTATATATATTATATAGTAATGCTATGCCGTGTTTGGTACAATTTGTTTACATTTTAAATTTGCAGTTGACAAAAATAAATATTAAGTGTAAACTATGTTTGTAGCCAGCAGGGCTACAAACTTATATACCTTAGGAGGGTATTATATGAATAAGAAAGGGTTCACCCTTATCGAAATGTTGGTCGTGGTCTTGATCATCGGTATCTTGGCCGCAGTAGCATTACCGCAGTACTTCAAAGCAGTAGAAAAATCCCGCTCAACAGAAGCCTTATCAATTATGGGTTCTATCTCTGCAGCAATGGAAAGAGCCAGATTAGTTTCTGTTGATAATACATATCCTACGACATTGTCTACTTTGGATATTGAAATTGCCAATACATCAGGTACTACAGTAACAGACGGAAGTTGGGATTCCCATAACTTCAATTTCCAAGTATCTGGTACGACTACTGCTAACGGTATTATTACTGCTACCAGAAAAGGTTCTTCAGGCTATACTCTTACCAGATATTACTATACTGGTCAAGTAATATGTAATGATACCAAGCAGCATCAGCAAGCTAATATACCCGGTTAGTTTTACAAAGCCCCCGCAAGGGGGCTTTTTTATGCCTTTTTAGATGTTTAATTTAAAATAAAATGCACTTTATTATATTTAAAAGCCGTAAATGTTAAAATATATTTAATGGATATAATACAAAAAGTTATCAATACTCATAATTTAACACAAGCGGAAATAATTGAACTGCTTAATTTAAAAGAGCCTTCCGCTTTGTATGCCGCCGCCGACGAAACCAGAAAAAAATATCTTGGCGGGGGGGTACATTTAAGGGGTCTTATAGAATTTTCCAATATCTGCAAAAATAATTGCCTTTACTGCGGCCTGCGCTGCGGAAATAATAAAATAAAACGCTACCGTATGGACGAGGAAACTATAATTTCCACCGCACGCAAAGCCAAAACATACGGCTATAAGACAATAGTTCTTCAATCCGGAGAAGACCCTTTTTACGATACGGATAAACTTTGCCGCATAATAAAAGGCATAAAGCAAATGGATTTAGCCTTAACTTTAAGCATAGGGGAAAAATCTTACGAAGAATACCGTGCATACCGCCAAGCAGGGGCAGACAGATACCTTTTGCGTATAGAAACCACCGATAAAGCCCTTTACAAAAGACTTGACCCTGATATGAGTTTTGAAAACCGCCTGCGCTGTTTGCAGGATTTAAAAACTTTGGGTTATGAGGTCGGCTCCGGCATAATGGCCGGCCTGCCCGGGCAAAGCGTTGAAAGTATAGCGCAGGATATTTTGTTCCTTAAAAATCTGCCTGTTGATATGGCGGGCATAGGGCCTTTTATCGCTAATCCCGATACGCCTTTAGCAGATTATAAACAAAATAATTTTGAAATTGCACTAAAAACAATGGCAATCATACGCCTTTTAATGCCGCTGATAAATATCCCTGCTACTACGGCTATGGAAGCACTTGATAAAGACGGCAGAATTAAAGCCCTTAAAAGCGGGGCTAATGTTGTTATGCCTAATATTACCGAGGGCGAAGCGCGTAAACTTTATATTTTGTATCCGGGCAAAATTTGCACGGGGGAAGCCCCCGCAGTTTGCCGCGCCTGTATTGAGGGTAAAATAAAAGCAGTAGGGCGCAGTATAGCGCAGGATAAGGGTGTAAGCAGGGCGTATATCCGCAGAACAGAGGCACAAACTGCGGCAGAGCGAAGCGAAACCAAATCATAAAAACAATATATAAGGAGTATATAAAATGAAATTTTTTTTAATAAGTTTAGGCTGCCCTAAAAACCTTACCGACAGTGAAGATTTTTGTGCAAATTTGATGTTGCACGGGCATAAAATGGTATTTAATTTAGATGAGGCCGACAGCGTAATAATAAACACTTGTGCATTTTTGGCTTCGTCAATAAAAGAAGCAAAAGATAATATAAAAGCGGCAATAAAACTTAAAGAAAAGGGGCAAATCAAAAAAATTATCGTTACGGGTTGTATGGTGGACCGTCTTAAACAAGCCGTAAAGGAAGAATTCCCTCAGATTGATACCGTCTTATCCATAGCCGAGCAAAGCCGTATGGATAAACTTGTAAAAAAAGAAGGGGAGTTTATAAAAAAAATCCAAAGTGTTTTAGCGCCTTCGCCTTATAAAATGACTTTAACCGCCCCGCACAGCGCTTACCTTAAAATTGCCGACGGCTGCAATAACCGCTGTGCATATTGCGCAATACCTTATATAAGGGGTAATTACCGCTCAAAAACAATAGAAGATGTTTTGGAAGAAGCCAAACTTATGGCAAAAAGCGGCGTAAAAGAGTTTTCCTTAATAGCGCAGGATACAACTTCCTACGGGCAGGATTTATACGGCAAGCCGCAACTTGAAAAACTGCTCAAAAAGTTAATAAAAATAAAAGGGCTTGAGCGCATAAGGATAATGTATGCATATCCGCACAGGGTAAGTAAAGAACTTGCGCAAATTATGGCGGGGGAGGAAAAACTTTATAAATATTTGGATATTCCTTTGCAGCATATTTCCGATAATATGTTAAAGGCTATGCGCCGCCACGCAAACGCTGCCCAAACCAAAGAAGTTTTGGAAATGCTAAGGCAAAGCGTGCCGGATATTGCGATAAGGACAAATTTTATAGTCGGTTTTCCTAATGAAACCGAGGAAGATTTTGAACAGTTAAATAAATTCGTCGCGGATTTTAAATTTGATAATGTGGGGATATTTGAGTTCTTCCGCGAACAAGGCACACCCGCTTATGATATGAAACCGCAGATAAAACAAAGCGTAAAAAAACAGCGCGCGGATATTTTGGCGGAAACGCAAAGCAGGGTAATTGACGGGATAAATAAAAAACTTAAAGGGAAAATTGTTGAAGTCATCAGCGACGGGGAAACCTTCGGCCGCACTTATAAAGACGCGCCGGATATAGACGGCACGGTTGAATTTACAGAGCCTGTTGAAACAGGCAAGATATTTAAAGCAAAAATAATTGCCGCGCAAGGATACAGACGCATAGCCAAACCTGTAAAATAAAGAGATAAAACTATGGAGAAATATATATATATTATTTTAAGTACAGTTATTATAGGTCTTACAATAATCAAACTGCGCAACAGAAATAATATGCAGTTATATAATACCAGCGGCAGCCCGGACATAACGGAGAAAACTCTTGGTAAAATTGACGACGGAGGTAAAGATACTGCTTTAATAAATGCTTTGTACAGGCAAGCCACCTTGGAAGAAATCGCCAAACTTATTGACGGCGGGGAAGATGTTAATGCAAGAGGTAAAAATTCTTTTACACCTTTAATGATTGCCGCACAATGCTGCGGGGATAAAGAAATTTTTGACCTTCTTCTTAAAAACGGTGCTGATATAAATGCAAAAAGTAATGACGGTACTACGGCTTTAATAGATGCAATTTTTACTAATAACAGTGCGGAGATAGTTTTCTTTTTAATAGAAAAGGGGGCTGATATAAATGTTGAAGATAATGAAGGTTATACTCCTATAACTTGGGCGGTGGAAACCTCTGAAAATACCGAAGTAATTTCCGCATTGCTTAAAAACGGAATTGATGTAAATTGCAGAGATAAAGACGGTTATACCCCTTTAATGAATGCGGCTTCTATGAATAGAACACCAGGTATTACGGCCTTTCTTATAGAAAACGGTGCTGATGTAAATGCTAAAGACAATAATGGAAATACTGCCCTTTGGCATGCAGGATTAGCAAAAAATAAAGCGGCAATAAAAGAACTTAAAGCGGCCGGAGCAATAAAATAATTTATCCGTAAAGTAAACAGCCCCGAAAATATCGGGGCTGTTTTATCTTAAACTGAATAACTGCTTTTTGTATCAGGCAATTATTTTATTATTTCCCTGACGATAGGCTCTTTTTTTACTTTAGTCTTTTTAATTAACAAAGCCTTTGTAAAAAGGTCCACACCGGCTGCAAGCCTTTTCTTGTCGGAAGCATAAATACGGGCTATTATATCGCCTTTTTTGACGGCGTCGCCGTATTTCTTTTCAAGCCAGATACCTGCACCGTAATCTATTTCATCTTCCATTTTACCGCGGCCCGCACCTAAAAGTACGGCGGCCTGCCCGCATAATTTTGCATCCATTTCGCAAATATATCCGTTTTTATCTGCTTTTACAAGGTGTTCAAGTTTTGCATTTTTAAGATATTTTTCCGGATGGTCTACAATATCTGGGTTGCCGCCCTGCCATTTTATAATCTGTTTGAATTTATCTGCCGCAGCGCCGTTTTGGATATATTTTTCAAGTTCCGCTTTGGCTTTTTTAATATCTTTGGCTTTGCCGCTTATTAAAAGCATTTGAGCGGCAGTTTCCAAAAGCAGTTCATAAAAATCGGGTGCAATATTTTTATCGCCGTTTAAAATTTTTATGCTTTGCAGCATTTCATTACTGTTGCCGATAGCACGGCCCAAAGGCCTTTGCATATCCGTAATCAAAGCACGGCAGTTAAGCCCCATAAGTTTGGCGGTATTTACCAAACCTTTGGCGAGTTTTTTGCTGTCCTCATACTTTTTCATAAAAGCACCCGAGCCGAATTTAACATCCATTAAAAGGCTGTCGACGCCTTCGGCATATTTTTTGGAAAGGATACTTGCCGTAATTAAAGGGCGGCTTTCAACTGTACCGGTTGCATCACGCAGGGAATAAAGTTTTTTATCTGCCGGTGCTAAATCTGCCGTTTGCCCAAACATACAAACACCAATGGCTTTTATTTGTTTGTAGATTTGTTTTACGGGTGTTCTTACATTAAAATTTTTTATTGATTCAAGTTTATCTAAAGTGCCGCCGGTATGCCCAAGCCCGCGGCCAGACATCATAGGTACGGCAACTCCGGCACAGGCTACGAGCGGTGCTAACGGGATTGAAATTCCGTCGCCTACGCCGCCTGTTGAATGTTTATCTGTTTTTGGTGCTTTTATATTTTTAAAGTTCAACCTGTCGCCTGAGTTCGCCATTGCTTTGGTAAACATTGCTGTTTCCTTGTCGCTTAAAGGATTGGCAAATGCCGCCATAAGAAAGGCCGAAAGTTGATAATCGGGTACAGTTCCTTTGGCTGCACCTTGTGCTATCAGGTTAAATTCTTCCTGATTTAAAACTTCGCCGTTTCTTTTTTTGATAATTATGTCTAACATTCTCATAAATAAACGCTCCGTTTAAGAAAGATAAATTGCCTGTCCGTAAAAAAACAGTTTAACAATTTTTATCAAAAAAAACTACCCCCGTATGATAAAACAATATAAAAGGTTTCCCTTAAGTTATTTATTTTATAAAATAATAATATAAGGAGATATTGTGAAAAAACTTTTAGAAGTCTTTACAAGAAGAGATTTTATTGCTTTATTCTGGGCTTGCGCGGCAGGCTCGTTTGCGGGTAATATGTTAAGGACGGCTTTTGCCGCCTTCATTGCCTTTAATATAAATGCTTCCGGTTTTAGGCAATACAGCGGATACAGTTTGGCCGCGCTTGTTTGTTATATGCTGCCGTTTTTTATTTTTTGCGGCTTAAGCGGGCAGACGGCTGACAAATTTCCTAAAGCCAAAGTTATACAATTTGTTAAACTTACGGAAGTTTTTACCGCTTTGGCGGCGGCTTTCGGATTTTATATCAAAAGTCCTGTCTTTTTAATTGTAGTTACCTTTTTGATGGGTACGCAGAGTGCTTTTTTAACTCCCGTAAAATATGCTGTTATACCGCAGATAGTCCGTCAGGACCAACTCGTCAATGCAAACAGCCTTATGGAAGCGGGACGCCACCTTTCAATCCTGGCAGGTACTTTGCTGGGGTTGTTATTCGTAAAAAGCCCGTATTTGGGGCTTAATGTTGCCTGCCCGTCAATGATTTGTATTGCGCTTTTGGGCTATATTTCTTCTTTGTTTATGAGTAAAAAAGGTTCTTCCAAAGATTTAAAAATCCACAAGAATATTTTTAAAACTTTATATTTGGAAGCCAAACTTTGCGTTAAAAATAAAAATCTGTTTTTGTGTCTTTTGGCGATTGCGTGGTTTTGGATAATCAGTGCAATTTTTATGATAATTTTGCCTGATTTTTGTGATAATATTTTAGGCGCAGATGAAAAGGTTCTTAATTATCTTCTTTCTATTTTTACTTCCGGTATAGCGTT
>CADAXZ010000072.1 GCA_902791965.1 Candidatus Proelusimicrobium bovinum
CCCGTAATTTTTAAAAATTATTTTACGAGGACACACATAAACACAATGTCCGCATTGTATACAGTTTTGCTCATCAATAAAAGCCGTAGCGATTTTAGTTTTCTGCTTTCGCGCCAAAGCAATTTTTTTGATTGCACCGCTCGGGCAAACTTGCGAACATTTATTGCAATCATAGCGGCAATGATTTTTTGCATAACTTAAATGGACAAAAGGTATTTCCGCCGTGGCCTTTTTGATTATGTGCTGCGGGCAGTTCTGTACGCATAAATTACAATTTAAACAACGGTTAGAAAATTCCTCAATGCTGCCGCCGCCGGCAGGGATAAGGACATTTTTTACTTTACCTACGACTTTTTTGCTTAAATCCAAACCGCTTTTAAAAGCCGCCGCACCTACAAGTAAAGCAGCAGTGCCTATTAAAAATTTACGGCGGGAAGGATTAAACGGAATATCTTTCCCCTGTTTTACGCCATACGATAAAGCACCGTATTTGCAAACAGGCAGACACGCAAAACATTTAAGGCACATCTCATTATTGACGGCCTTATTTTTAAAATCAATACACTGTGCAGGACAGGTTTTAGCACAATCTCCGCAAGTTATACATTTATTTTTATCTATATGTATCTTAAGCAAGGAAACTTTACCTGCTAATCCCAACACCGCACCGACTGGGCAAATATTCGTGCAGAAAAAGCGTTTTTTAAAGAAAACAAGCACCGCCAAAGCCGAGGCAAACAACAGCCCGAAAATACAGCCGCTTAAAGCATTACCTGCAACGGAATATGGTTCAACATATCGCAAAAAAAACGCACTTCCGCCAAATAGCATAGCAAATAAAATTAAAGCAAACCAAAGCGAAAACTGATATTTTTTAACAGGCTTTATCTGTCTGTTCTTAACAAAAGGTTTAAACAAAAACACTAAAAACTGCTGGTAAATCCCCAAAGGACAAAAAGCCGAGCAGTACACCCTTCCAAAAATGAATGTAAACAGACATAAAACTAAAAAAATTACGCTAAAAGACAAAGCCCCGCCAAGCAAAATATTTTGCAGTAAAGCGCTGAACTGCCAATCAAAAATTTTTACGGGATAAATATGAGAATAAAATGCCAAAACGCATAATACCGCTACAATAAAAGCAACAATAATGCGTAAATATTTAAGGAAAGGATTTCTCATAAAATATATTATAACTTATGCCGTTGCCGCCCCGCTAAATATTTTTTAAGATAATTACTTCTTAAGCACCTGCTAAAATACAAAAAATAAAGCGGCGATATAGTGTCGTTTTTATTTTTTAAAATTAAAAATGTATAAGTATGCTTTAAAGAAAGATAGGATTTCCCTTATTTACAACAAGAAATCCCCATCTTTACAGACGGGGATTTCTTTATAAGATACAAGTTATTTTAAATTTGGTCTAAAAGCTCAGATTTTATACCTTCAGAATCTAAAGCCATATATGAACCTTTTACGCCCTCTATGACATCATTTTTAAAGTCTTTTTCCTGCGCTATTACTGAAGCATTAGGATATTTAAGACATCTTTTTATCTTATTATTGAGCCTGTCGTTTCCTGATGTAAGACCCTGTAAAGCAATTGTACAATCAGTATCTGCCTTGCATTTCTTTAATACGAAACTGCAGAAGCCGGCATCTTGGAAAGGAGCATTAAGGGCATCCCCAATATAAAAATGTACAGGTCCTAAGCCGCTATCAAGAGTATCTTTATGGATAATTTCCGGTTTTTTCTTAAGCATATATTTATTAGCAGCCAAATTGCCTGAACAGGCAAGTTGTAAACCCCAAGTCTGCCAACTATTAGTAATACCGAAATCAATTAAATCATCGAAATTAACTGCAGCTACGTTTCTGTCTGTACAATATTCTATTACACCTTGTAAACGAGCTTTTAAAGCAGCGCTGAAAACAATTTCACAATAATTTATCCCGCCATCGCTAATAACCGGATTTAAGTAATTCCTTCTTAAGTAATTGACGCGCTTTTCTTTGCTGAGATAATCCGCACTGACAAAAGCATTAAGATCTTTAAAAATAAGTGTTCCGTTTTCCAAAACCACAAGGCTTCTATCCACCATTGGGTCATTGTAATTTACGGCATTCTTAAAATAGTCAAGTTCCGTATTTGAAAGTTTAATTTTAATGTACATATCTTTATCAAGTTCATATCCTTGTATTGAGTAGCAACCACTATTAAACTTTTCCCAATCAACTCCAGCATTGGCAAACAATGCCGTAAATAAAAAAACAAATGCTAATAAAGAAAGTTTTTTCATTTTTATATCCTCCTACTTTATCCTATAATATAAAGTTTATAATAATAGCATTACCATAACAAGAGAAAAAAGACCTATTTTAAAATAGGTCCTTTTTCCCAAAATATCTATATACACAATACAATTAAAGAGGAGTATCAAAATCTGGTATTTCTTCTAAATTGAAATTAGAAGAACTAATATTTTTGTTAATATAAACTCTATCTTTACCGTAAACCTTTCCGTAAAAACTCATACCGCAACCATGTACTATTGACTTATATTGGTCATCTTGTCCGTATAATCCTTTTCTGTTCTCAACACATTTTTGATTATCATCGCATTTTTTCATTACATATTCACATAATGAACTATGTTCCGAATAATCCACATTCGTAACCCATTTTTCAAACGGAGTATAATCAAAAACTATATGTGCAAGATATCCTTTATCCTCTATAATATCTGGAAAGGAAACCAACATCAATTTATTGGCAAAAGGATTTACTGAACAGGCAAACTGCAAAGCCCAAGTCTGCCAATCATTTTTACCGGTAAAATTATTAGGATTAGGAAAACGGAATTCGTCATTACATTTTTTTAATACACTATTAAAGCGATTTCTTAAAGCAGAGCCTGCAACGGCCTTACAATATTGTTTGCCGTATCCGTTATAGGCATATTTCGTTAATATATTCAAAAGATATGCCTCTCTTTTTTCTTTTGAGATATAATCCGCATTTGCAAAAGCATTAAGATCTTTAAACTCCGCAGTTCCCCATATTAAAAATTGCATATTCTGCCCTTTAACAACAACAGCATCAGCACCGGTCATAGGTTTGTTTAATCTCTTGTTAAAGTTATATTCCCTTGCTTCTTCTTTAGATAATTTATATTTGACGGGTTCTTCTAAAAGAAAAGGTTTTATATCATAACAATCCCCGTTTATTGCATTATAATCTCTATTTATATCAGCATTGGCAAATAAAGAACAAAGCATAAATACAGATAACAAAAAAGTAATATTCTTCATATATTCTCCTTAATATTCCATATCGTAAGTGTATCACATAATATCTATTTTAACAAGGTAAAAAAGGCCTATTTTAAAATAGGTCTTTAAACCTATACAATCTAAACTTTGTAATAAATAAAATCCGGCGTAAATTTTAATAGCCATGCTATAAACCGCCAACGCTTTGTAATATAAACAATTTTCCGGCCTTTTGATATTGCATTATAAATCTGCTTTGCGGCTTTATCAAGCGGGGCTACCCAAAATAAAGACTTACCGCCAACATTACCGGCCAAAACCGTATCTACATATCCTGGTATAACAGTGCAAACCTTTATATCTGATTTTTCTTTTGCGGCTTTTTTTCTCATACCTTCCAAATAATTGCTTACATAAGCCTTGCTTGCATAATAGGCAGGAGCGTAATCAGAACCCCTGAAAGATGCTATACTTGAAATACCTGCCAAAACACCGCCCTTGCCTATTTGTTTAAAGCGTCCGTCGAAATAACGATATGCCGCAGCAGCAAAATCCGTAAAGCCCAGCACATTAGTTTTAACTGTTTTAATTTCAATATCTGCAAGTAAATCTGGATTTAGATTTCCTATACCGCTGCAAATTATTATTACATCTATACCGCCCATATCTTTAGCGGCTTGCTCTATCAAAGCGCAATTATTAAGTTCCATAATATCCGAACGGTAAATAAATACTTTGCCGGATGCAGAATTTTTTATTTCCTCTAAAAGTTTTTCCCTTCTGCCAGTAATGGCAACTTTGCAGCCTTTTGAAAGATAAATTTTACAAAGTTCTCTGCCTATACCTGATGTCCCGCCGGCGATAAGAACATTTGCTGTTTTAATACACATAAATACCCCTTAAAAGAACATAAAAAAGCCCCTTAACGGGGCTTTTTAAATAAATCTACTTATTATATTCCTAAACTTTCGGCATTAGTAAAAATATGCTTTATAACAGGTTTATTATATTTATATTTGATATATTGCGTACTTATTTCATCTATTGTCCAATAAAAAGTAGGCATATCTTCCACGATAAGAGCATCATTGGCAATATCTAATAAGAGCGACATTCTGTCGGAAAGTAAATACTTAGCGATATTAGCATCTACATTGCCGGAAGTACAAGAAAGAATATAGTTATAATATTCAAAAGTCATTTTCATACACATTATTTCATCATACTCTACGGAAATATATCTTTCCGGATATATTGGTTTTCCGTAAGAAGACGGCATTTTTAAGCGCTGTGCCCTTTCATTAAAATTATTCCTGAGTAATTTAATTTTTTTATAGAAATTCATAGCACGGTTATTAAAATCTTTACCGTTATATACTTTAGAAGGTTTCTGTTTTTTGTAGGAGGAAATTTTAGCCTGATATACGGCATTATTATGGGCTTCGGATATTTTCTTATCATAATGGCGAAGGAAATCATACATTTTTTTGGTAATTTCATCCTGATTGGTCTTATTAATTTTAGCAGCAATATTTTTACCTATTCTTTTACCGGAATCAATTCTTGAAAAATCAGGCGAAGGCAAAGCATTATCAAAGGTAGAATAAGAATATAGTGCGTTTTGAAAAAATTGTGCATTCAAATTTAAAGGTATAAATATTAAAGCCGACAATAAAACTGATATATAGTATCTCATATTAAATAACTCCAGATAAAAATCTTTATAGTCTTATTGTATCAACGCTTTAAATAATATTCAAGAGAATTTGGGCCTAATTTAAAATGGGTCTAAAGACCTATTGCGTTAAGTCAGAGGCAAAAACTACTCTTAAAATGTTAAAATCTATATATGCTTAAAACTATATTCTTCGGCACGCCGCAAGTAGCCGTACCTTTTTTAGAAATTTTAAACCGGCTTACACAGGTTGTTTTAGTTGTATCCCAGCCGGACAGGCCCGTAGGACGCGGGCTTAAATTGACACCTTGCCCCGTAAAACAAAAAGCGTTGGAGTTAGGGCTTGAGGTTATCTCCCCTGAAAAACTAAAGGATAATGTAGATTATATAAAAGCCAAACAGGCGGATTTGGGCCTTGCTGTTGCCTACGGCAAAATTTTTAGAAAACCTGCTATTGAATCAACCCGTTTAGGCCTTATAAACATTCATTTTTCCCTTTTACCCGCTTACCGCGGTGCTGCTCCGGTACAATATGCTTTATTTAACGGAGAACAAAAAACAGGCGTAAGTGCTTTTTGGATAGACGAAGGGCTTGATGACGGCCTTATAGCAGCACAAGACAGTTTAGATATTTTGCCTCAAGATGACGCAAGGACGCTGTTTCCTAAACTTATTGATTTAGGCATTAATACCTTAAAAAAAGTTTTAGCCGATATTCAAGCCGGTAATCCGGTAAAGAATCCCCAACAAGGGCAAATTACTTTAGCACCAATAATAAAGAAAGAACAAACTTTAATAAATTTTAAGGATATGACGGCAGTTAAAATACATAATTTAGTACGCGGATTGGCGGCCGCGATGCCTGCTTATGCAAAAGCCATAACAAAAGACGGGCAACTGATACAAATTATTGAAACGGAAGCAATATCACAACAAACACAGCAACAACCCGGAACTATAACCGCTATTGAAAGGAATAAAGGCTTTTTTGTACAATGTAAGCAAGGTGTGTTATTGATAAAAACACTACGCCCGTCCGGCAAAAATATTATGACGGCGGCGGCCTATTTAAACGGCAGAAAACTTTCTGACGGAGATTGTTTTTTTGAGTAATTATGCGTAAAGAAATAAATGATGATTTTTTAGATGATAAACCAATAGTATTTACCTCTATACTAAAAGTTTTTGCAGTATTTTGCCTTATAGCAGGTTTTTTGGCCGTTGTTGCATTTTTCTCTTTTGACTGGGCTTTTTCAGCCATTGTACACAGCCGCGCAGAAACAAAAGTGCCGGATTTAACAAAGAAATCCGTTGATACCGCTATTGATACTTTAGCCAATGTAAATTTATCAATAAGAAAAGCCGGAGAAGAATACCAGCCCGATATTCCCGCAGGGCATGTAATAAGGCAACTTCCCCCCGCAGGCACTACTGTAAGGGAAGGGAAAGTAATACGCGTATGGTTAAGCCAAGGTAAAGAAAGTATAGAAGTACCGGATGTCGTCGGTCTTTTACAAAGAAATGCGGAATTTACTCTGCGCCAAAGCCATCTTTTATCCGGCAATAAGCAAACCGCTTATTCCCTAACGGTGGAAAAGGGATATGTCATCAGCCAGAACCCCGCTGCTGGAACATTAACTAACAAAGGCCAGGCGGTTGACTTGGTAATATCAAGCGGGAAGCCTTTATCTTCCCAGATTTTAATGCCTGATTTCAGACAGAAAAAACTGCCTGAAGTTAACCGTTGGGCTTCGGAAAACAATATAGAAATTAAACTTACGGAAGATAAGGAATCTTTATTCCCGAAAGGTACTGTCATTAAACAATCCCCTGCACCTGACAGTGAACTTTCCGCAAGAAATAACACCATAAATATTACTGTCAGCGGAAGGCCTGTTGCCGAAGGAGAAAAAACACAGCGTATTTATTATGAACTGCCGCAGGGCAAATACGAAAACAGGGTAAAAATCGTTTTAATAGACTATATAGGCGAAAGAGATCTCTTAGATGAAATGAAGCAGCCCGGCTCCAAAATAGATATTACCGTACCTTACGGAGGGGATGCGACTTACAGGATTTATGTCGACGGCGTACTTGTAAGGGAGAAGGAATTAAGATGATAAAATTGCCCGTACCGGATAATTTTACGGCAATAGCCCCGTCAATTTTATCGGCGGATTTGCTTAATTTGGGTACGCATATAAAACAGGCAGAGCAAGCCGGTGCCGATTGGCTGCATATAGATATTATGGACGGGCATTTTGTACCTAA